>DCGY01000084.1 GCA_002314715.1 Lachnospiraceae bacterium UBA1766
GGCCGATATGGTCAGGCTCCAGATTGGTAAAAATACCGTAATCAAATAGGAATCCCTGGGTTCTGTGAAGCTTTAAAGCCTGTGAGGAAACCTCCATCACCACAACCTCCAAACCGGCTTCTACCATACGGGCAAAATAGCTCTGAAGCAAATAAGATTCCGGAGTGGTATTCGTCGCATGAATATGTTCATTCCCAATAATAATTTCAATGGTACCCACCAGACCAACCTTGTAGCCTGCATTTTCCAAAATAGACTTCACCAGATAAGTGGTGGTGGTTTTGCCCTTGGTACCGGTAATTCCGATGACCTTTAATTTTCTCGCCGGATGACCATACCAGGCAGCAGAAAGAAATGCCATGGCGTATCGGGTATCTTCTACCTTTAGGATAGTCACCTGCTCCGGAACTTCCTGTTCCTTCACATCTTTGGACACCACTAAAACCGTGGCACCTTTGGAAACCACTTCCTTCACATAATCATGTCCGTCAAAATTGGCACCCTGAATACAGATAAATAAACTGCCCTCTTCCACCTTTCTGGAATCATAAACAACCGCACTGATTTCTTTTTCCAAGCTTCCCTGTACACACTCAAATGTAAGATCTTCCAACACATTACAAAGCTTCATAACAATCCTCCGTTTTATGCGATCCGTATTCTTCGCATATATAGTATATTCTATCTTATTTTGTTCTGTCATACAAGATAAGAAAAGCAAAAGAGCCATGCTTTCGCATGACTCTTCGCTTTTCTTATGAGGGGGAGATAGTGAACTAATCAACTACCTTGATGAAAGAATACTACCCTTTTGTGTCTAAAATGTGTTCAAATCATAATGAAATTATAAAATTCATAAAAATTTTCCCCAAAATCGATAATTAGCAAAATGAATGAAGGAAATATTGTACGGAGGTTTGACCCTGATAGGTATTCAAGCCCACCTGATAAGCAATATGCATACGGAAGGTTTCTCTTCTTTCAAACAGACTGTCGTAGCTTCCCGCGCCGAATTTTCCATCCATAAATTCCCGGAATCGGTCCAGGTCTCCGAAATACATCAGCGTTCTCGCTGTGCCGTCCGCACACCTCACCGTAAATCGGGCGTAGGTCTGTGTCTTTCCAAAGAAATATCCTGCGGTAAAGGTCACGTCTTTTTGCGCAAAAATAGGCTTACTGTTCGCCACTCCAAAGGGCTCCAGCTTCTCCATATCCTCTACCAGCTCCTTGGATACCTCCCCCAGCGGAAGTTCCATATCAATATGAACCTTGGATACTAAATCATCCTCGGTCAGTTTCGCATTTTCGTTCAAAGCTTTTCGGAAGGGTTCCAGGTTCTCCTTTGCCATGGATAAGCCCGCTGCCATCTTATGCCCACCGTATTTGATAAAGAATTGATTGACTGCCGTCATTTCTTCATACATATGATAGGTTTCAATGGAACGACCGGAGCCTTTGATTCCCTCCTCTGCATCCGTCAGCACAAAGACCGGATGCTGATACTTTTCCCGAATTCTACCGGCAATAATACCCACCAGACTTTCATGCACTCCCGGCAGATATACGATCATTACCGGGTCCTTGTCTACCCCATTGTCCTCAATATACTGAATCGCCTTCTCTACACCTTCCAAAGTAAGACTCTTACGATTATCATTTAATTCCTTTAACTGGATTGCTGCCGTCATGGCCTGTCCCTTGGTTTCGCTGTTTAAAAGCTCCAATGCTCTGACTGCCGTATCCAATCGACCGGTAGCATTCAGACAGGGGCCAATGACAAATCCCAGATGATAAGCAGATAAGCTTTCCGGATTGACCCCGTTTGCCTCCAGCAGACAGGCCAACCCCAGATTTTTGGTCCGTCGCATACGCTTTAGACCTTCCTTCACGATAATACGATTCTCTTCCTTCAGTTCCATTACATCGCAAACCGTAGCCAAGGCGGCAAATTCCAACAGTTCCTCCAATGCCTCGTTCAGTTTCGGATTCCCGGTATCCTCTGCCAGCGCCTGTATCAGCTTATAAGCTACTACCCCTCCGCAAATTTCCGGGAACGGATAGTCATCCGCTTCCTGCTTTGGATCAATTACCGCCAATGCCTTGGGCAAAATCTCTCTTCGAAGACCCGCTTCCTCCACATAGGGTACCTCATGATGATCGGTTACGATCACCTGAATCCCCATCTCGGTTGCCAGTTCAATTTGAGACGCTGCCGCAATGCCGTTATCGCAGGTGACAATGAAATCAATTCCGTCCGCAGCGCATTCCCGGATCAGATTCTCATTCAGACCATAACCGTCATGAATACGATGGGGAATGGCCGTATCCACCTCTGCTCCTAATATCCGAAATCCTGTGGTCAGGATATAGGAGGAACAAATTCCGTCCACATCATAATCTCCGATAACCCGTATTTTCTTTTTTTCGGAAATAATCTTTTCCAGTTCCTTTACAGCCTTTTCCATGTCCTTTAATAGCCAGGGCGAGTAACAATCACCGATTTCTCCATTCAGAAAAAGTCTGACCTGGGATTCCAAGGTCAGACCTCTGTTTCGAATAATTCTGGCTAGTATCGGGCTGATATCAAAGGCTTTGGCCCATCCCATAAAATCGGCCCCTTTGTTCGCCACATACCATTTTTCCATAAAATTATCTCACTATGCCTCTGCTTTCGGAGGGAATTTTTTTCTCATTACGTACCACAAACCACCTACTACACATACAGAAGAGTAAACACCACACACAATACCTACCATCAAAGGAAGGGCAAAATCACGAATGCTGGTTACACCAAGGATATAGAGGCAGGCAACCATTACGAAGGTTGTCAAGGAAGTAAAAATACTTCTGGAAAGGGTCTGGGTAATACTCTTGTTTACAACCTCTGCAAGGTCATCCTTCTTACTCATCACCGCAATATTTTCACGTACACGGTCAAAAATTACGATAGACGCGTTGATGGAGTAACCCACAATGGTCAGCATACATGCAATAAAGGTATTACCTACAGATACTCTTGCGATTGCGTAGAAGGTCAATACAACCAAAACGTCATGCAACAATGCAAGAATACTGCTGATACCGAAACGGATATCGCTGAATCGAATACGAATATAAATCAGCATACAAGCGATTGCGATTGCAACTGCAAGGAAGGTATCCGTCTTCATTTCACTACTGATGGTAGAACTAATGGTCTCTGACTGAAGAGAATCCTCCAAGGCACCAAATTCATTTACCAGCTTATCTTCCAACGCAATTCTTTGTTCGGTCGTCAATGTAGCCGTCTTAAAAATAACTTCATTGGAATCCTGAACCGTTTGAATCTGTACTGCGCTGCCGGTTACAGCCTCAACAGTAGGAACGATTTCACTGTTTACCTGCTCTAAGGACTTATTTTCCGCAAAGGTAACGGTTGTTGCAGTACCACCCTTAAACTCCAGACTGTAGTTTAATGCATCCTGCTTGTTCGCACTGTATACGCCCATGGCGATAAATCCGGCTACAATCAGTGCAAGGGAAATTCCAAAGAAAATGCTCTTATGGCCAAGGAAGTTGATCGGCTTGCGCTCCTTGCCAACACCATACCATTTTGCATCTCTTAAGCCGATTGCATAAAGGCTGTTTAAAATCAACTTGGTTACCACAAGTGCTGTAAACATGGACAATACAATACCAAGTGCAAGTGTCTGCGCAAATCCCTTAATGGTACCGGGTGCAAGCAACAATAACACGCCTGCTGCAAGCAAGGTGGTAATGTTACCATCCACGATTGCCGGTAACGCCTTGTCAAAGCCAATCTTAATTGCGCTCTTCACGGTCTTGCCGGTAGCAAGCTCCTCGCGAATACGAGCGAAAATAATAACGTTTGCATCAACCGCCANNCCCTCTGCATATTTATTAGTAAGAACTGTACCCATTGCACTCATAACTGCAGGGCTTACCCAGTTCTCAGATGCGATAAGCTCTATGTGGGAATTTTGACGGTCAAACTCAGCGGTTATCGCGTCAGCTATTTCAGGGTCAACTGCTTTGATGTCTTCAAGAGTATACATGGGCATTCCTTTCTATAGTTGAATTAGAGTTGTATTAGTTTTTCTTTGATTTTTTAACACTCATTACATACCAGAGTGCAACTGCGATTCCGATTGATGAATAGGTACCGCAAATTGTACCAATGGTCAATGGGAAAGCGAAAAGTCTGATTGACTCAACACCAAGTATGTAAAGCATTACTACCATTACAAGAGTAGTAAATGATGTACAAATTGTACGTGAAAGTGTCTGAGTAAGTGATTTATTAGCAAGATCCTTTAAAGTCTCTTCGTTTTCAACTGTAAGTCTTGCTCTGTTCTCACGGATACGGTCGAAAATAACGATTGTATCGTTTACAGAATAACCTATAACAGTAAGGATACATGCGATAAATGCACTTGTAACTGAGATTCTTGAAAGTGCATAGAAGGTAAGCACTACAAGAACATCATGTGCTAAAGCTATAATTGCTGAAGATGCCATCTTGAAATCTGAGAATCTAATCCAGATGTAGATGAGCATAAGAACAACTGACCAAAGAACAGCAATGATAGCATCTCTTGTCATTTCTCCTGAAATCACACCGGAAATAGTTTCCTGGGTGATGCATTCTTCAGAAACACCAAACTTTTCTTCAAACATGTTATAAAGATCAGTTCTTTCATCCTGGTTAAGACTTCTGGTCTTAAAGATGATGTCATTTGAACTGTCTACCTTCTGGGTTTGAATATCATTATCCTTGGTAATCTCTGAGATGAAAGGAATGATATCTGTTTCAATCTCTGAAATAGAATAATCCTTGTCAAACTCAACCTGTGTTGATGTACCACCGACAAAGTCAAGACCAAGGTTGAATGCGCCCTTTCCGGCAACTCCGTTAACAACCATGGTGATTGCACCAACTGCAACTACTGCTGCAGAAATGATAAAGAATATAGCCTTTTTGTTAACAAAGCCGATTGTCTTAAATCCTGGCTCTTTACCAAATGCCTTTGGACTTCTAACTCCAACTGCATAAAGAGCATTAACTATAAGTCTTGAAACAACGAGTGCTGTAAACATTGAAAGAGCAACACCGATTGCAAGAGTAATTGCAAATCCCTTTACAGTACCAGAGCCCTTGACACCAAGTACTGCTGCTGCAATAAGGGTGGTGATGTTTCCATCAAAAATAGCTGAAAATGCTTTCTTAAAGCCTGAATCTATTGCGCTCTTAACCTGTACTCCTGATGCAATTTCCTCACGGATACGAGCGTAGATAATAACGTTTGCATCAACCGCCATACCGATGGAAAGAATAATACCTGCCACACCGGAAAGGGTTAAGGTCATATCAAAGCCCTTCAGTAATAATACTACAAGAGCTACATAGAGACAAAGTGCGATGGAAGAAGCAAGTCCGGGAATCAGATAAACAGCAATCATAAATACAATAACAATTCCAAGACCAATTACACCGGCCTTTAAACTGGTTTCGATTGCTTCTACACCGAGCTGCGCACCAACTACCTTGGAATGTAATTCTTCCAATTCCAACTTCAAACCACCGATACGAATGGTAGAAGCAAGGCTGTCTGCCTCCTCGTGTCCGCTAATCTGGGTAATGGAAGCCTGTCCGTCGGTAAATACACCGCTTACGGTAGGAACACTAACGAAGTCACCGTCATAATAAATTGCTAAGGTTTCACCCTTCTCATAGGCATTTTTTGTAGCCTGTGCAAACTTTTCGGTACCTTCTGAAGTCATGGTAAGAGATACGGTATACTCCATATTTCCCAAATTATTCTGTCCGCTCTTTTCCTGAGCATCCTTTACATCGGTACCAACAACCAGAATAGAACCGTCTGCCAATAACTCATCAATGGATTTATTCAAGCTGTATCCACATTTTCCCTGTCCGGTATAGGTGTAGTTTGCATTGCCTTCACTATCTGTTTGCGCAATAAAATACAAAGATCCGGGTCTGCCCAGCTCCTGTAAAATTGCATTTGCATCCTTTACACCGGGAATTTCAATATTAATACGATTTGTACCTTCCTGGTATACAATTGCTTCTGTACTGTAGTTTTCCACACGCTTTTGAAGCTTTGCAATTGTATCGGACATATCGGTAGCACTGGGTTCGTTATCTCCCACTACCTGATAGGTGATGCTGACACCACCTGCAAGATCAAGACCAAGCTTGATTGTGGATGCACTACCGGATCCACTCGCATCTACACCGAAGAAATCGATGTAAGAAATACCTGCAAGCAACAAAAGCATGCAAAGTAAAATGATTATTGCATTACTCTTTTTCATTCTTCTTCCTCCATCATTTGTGCAACCTTCAACATAATTGCACACTCAATACGTTTTCTCTGCAATTCACAGCCAACGTCATACGCATCATTTATATTTCCGTGGAAATTATAAGAATTTGCCGCACATCCACCACTGCAGTAGAATTTGGCGAAGCATTTCTTACACTTTTCTTTTGCATATACATTACAGCATTTGAATTCATCACGAATGTCTTCCCGAACGATTCCGTCATCCACATTACCCATCAGGAATTTCTCATTTCCCACGAACTGATGGCAGGGATAAAAATCTCCCCACGGAGTCACCGCAAGGTATTCGGTACCGGATCCGCATCCGGATAAGCGCTTGGCCACACAGGGGCCGCCCTGCAAATCAATCATAAAATGGAAGAAATTAAAGGGTTTTCCTTCTTTTCTACGCTTGATCATCTCTAGTGCAAGCTTATCATATTCCTCCAAAAGCACCGGAATATCCGCCTCGGTAATCGCATAGGAATCCTCAGGCTTGGCAACCACAGGCTCCACTGAAATCTGTTCAAACCCAAGGTCTGCCAAATGAATTACATCCCGGGCGAAATCCAAATTATTGTGAGTAAAGGTACCACGTACATAATAATTGGTCTGATTTCGACTTTCCGCTACCTTTTGGAACTTGGGAACAATCACATCATAGCTGCCCTGTCCACCACGGAAAGGACGCATCTTATCATGAATTTCCTTGCGTCCGTCAATACTGAGCACAACGTTTGCCATCTCTTTGTTGGCAAATTCAAGGATTTCATCATTTAAGAGAACACCGTTTGTGGTAAGGGTAAAACGGAATTTCTTGTTGTTGGCCTCTTCGATACTTCTACCGTATTCCACCAGATCCTTAACAACCTGCCAATTCATCAAAGGTTCGCCTCCGAAGAAGTCCACCTCCAAGTTTACACGGTTTCCGGAATTTGCCACCAAAAAATCCAGCGCTTTCTTGCCCACTTCAAAGCTCATAAGCGCTCGTCTGCCATGATACTCGCCCTCTTCCGCAAAGCAATACTGACAAGCCAGGTTACAGTCATGGGCAATATGTAAGCAAAGTGCCTTTACAACGGTAGGACGCTTTTTGAAATCAAATACATAATCCTGATAAATATCCTTGGCAAACAACTGTCCGTCCGCTTCCAGTGCAAGCACCTCATCCACCGCTTCCAGTATTTCTTCCTGTGGATATGGGATATTTGCTAAATTTAAAACCGCCGCCTTAATCAATTCCGGCTCCTTTAATCCTTCATTGATTAATGGCTCCACCAGCGGAATCATATCATATACAATATCATCAACTACATGGATGGATCCGCTGTTTACATCCATTACGATGTTGTATCCGTTACTTTTATACTGATGTATCACAGATATTTCCTTTCTAGTCCGTTATCACTTTTGACTTTCGAAACAGGTTTTTACATGCATTTTCGGTTATAAACCTTTGAAAAACGCAACATTTCCTTATAACATCTGTCTCCAAGTGTATAACATACAATAAGCAGCGACTTGTAATCGCTGCTTACTTCAGTCATTTCTTTTTTGCAATTTTAACTTATTTCAGTTTTTCGCAGCTCTGATTTCCTACTGTACAGGAAGTCTTGCAAGCAGACTGACAAGAAGTCTGGCACTCACCACAACCGCCTTTTTTCATAGATTCCTTTAAATCTCTGGTTGTCAATGTTTTGATATGCTTCATTACTGATAGCCTCCTTTAAAAATCACTACACTGATAAATCTTAGTCATTATAGCATAGATTTATCATTTGTAAAAGGTTTTTTATAAAAATCCCTCAAAATGCGTTTTTTTCTTCCTTATTTAAGCATACCACCCAGCATTCCACCGGCAGCACAAAGCAGAAATGCGGAGAAAATCCTCGCTCCGGACGCCTTATCCCCCTGCCGAAACAAAAAAGAGATTATCAACAGTAAGAAAAAGAAGGCAATCCCCCCCAGTATTCCATGCAGGAACTTTTTCTTTTGAGCCCTTCCCGCCACTCCATACCCGGTGGCAAACGCGCCAAGAAAATACACTGCCATAAACAGTCCCTTTGTAATTTTCTCCGTAAAGTCCAGAAAATACACCCCTGCCGAAATGAATAACAGCAGTACGATGCATATCAACACACCCAGAAGCAAGCATTTCGTATAATAAAGCCAACACTTTGTCTCTTTAGCATTCTCCTTTTTTAATAGTTGTTTCATACCATACAAGCATCCCGTTTCCTTAATAATAATTATGCTGATTTCGTTGAAAACTTGACAAGGAATACCATATATTGTAACATTGCTCTATATATCATGAGATTAAAGGAGTGTGGATTTTTTTTGGACCCGTACGTCATACAAGGTATTAGTTTATTTTTATTGGTAATTTTATCCGGTTTCTTCTCTTCTGCCGAAACAGCCCTTACCACCGTCAATGAGGTGCGTATGCGGTCACTGGAGGAAGAAGGAAATAAGAAAGCTGCAAAAGTGAATAAAATTTTGGAGCGACACAACAAGATGCTCAGCACCATATTGATTGGAAATAATATCGTCAATATATCAGCTTCTGCTCTTGCCACCACCCTGGCCTTACGAATCAATATCCCCGTTGGTATCGCAACCGGTCTTTTGACCTTTGTGGTATTAATTACCGGAGAAATCATTCCAAAGACTTGGGCCATGTGTTCTGCAGATAAGCTCTCCCTTGCATATGCAGGAATTATTCTTCTGTTGATGCAAATACTGACTCCTGTGATTTTCTTGATCGAGAAGATTTCTTACTGCATTTTGCGTTTCATCGGAATCGATCCCTCCAAGAAAATCCCAACCATGACCGAAAACGAGTTGAAAACCTATGTAGATGTAAGTCATGAGGAAGGTGTCATTGAATCAGAGGAGCGTGAAATTATTTACAATGTATTTGATTTCTCCGATGCATTGGCAAAGGATATCATGATTCCCCGTATCAATATGGTTATTATCAATATTGATGATACCTACGAAGAAGTTCTGCAGGTTTTCCGTGATTCCATGTACACTCGTCTTCCGGTTTATCAGGACGATCCCGATAACCTGATTGGCTTTATCAATATAAAAGACTTTATTCTTACCAAGGATACAAAAGCTTTTAGTGTAAAATCCATTATGCGCGAAGCACACTACACCTTCGAATACAAAAAGATTTCCGATTTGATGTATGAAATTCGTGAAAAGACCACTACAATGGCTTTTGTCATCAATGAATACGGTGCCACTGTCGGAATGATTACTTTAGAGGATATTCTGGAGGAAATCGTAGGCGAGATTCGAGACGAATACGATGCCGACGAAGAAGAATTCATCAAGAAGCTGGATGATACCACCTATCTGGTAGAAGGCAGTTTAAAACTGGATGATATCAATGATGCCATCGGCACTACACTTGACAGTGAGGCCTTCGATTCCATCTCCGGTATCATCATCGAGAAACTGGATCGGCTTCCGCAGGACCAGGACGAAGTGGTTTTGGAGAACGGCATTACATTAAAGGTTCAGGGAATCGACCAAAACCGAATTGAAAAAGTAAAAATTACACTTCCCCCCTCGGAGACAGAAGTTACAGAAGAATAAATCAGAACGGCCTACCGAATCAATCGATAGGCCGTTCTTTTTATTTGTTATGTTTCATAATTGCTTTATTCTCGTACATGGATGCATCCGCACGGTTAAATACTTCCGATATATTGAAGTCCTTATCCTTCTCATAAACCGACATTCCGGAGGCGACGGAAATTCGCTCAAAAATCGGAACCTCCGCAGTTTTTAGTCGAGTCATCTCCTCCTGCATTTCTGTCAGAAGTCGTTCCCTGGCATTGTAGTCATCTCTTTCCAAAATAACCACAAACTCATCTCCGCCGATTCGATATACCGCACTCTTCTTGAAGGTCTTACAAATCAGCTTGCAGGAATTAATGATATATTCATCTCCTGCCTCATGGCCAAGACTGTCATTAATATGCTTCAAATTATTAATATCGAATACGCCGATTGCAAACTCCGGTTTATACTCCGAACATATTTTAGCCTGTAAATCTCCCAGTCTGGTTTCAAACGCAGTACGGTTCTTTACATGAGTCATCGCATCTGTCTCAGTCATCTGCAACAATCTCTGATTCAATGCATCCAGGCGTAGTCTCTGGAAGAAACGGTTCAAAATAATATTCAGTCTCTCATTATATTTGCGCAGAAGCTGTGAATCCTTGATTTTCTCATAGTCATCTCCGAAGACAATGTATCCCACCGTATACTCCGCTTCATGCAATGGAAGGAAAATAAAGAACCGGTTTTCACCATGATTATTCAACTGGGGCACCAGTTTTCGTGTTTCAAAATCATTGGTGTTAAATACATAGCCCTTATCCTTGGAATATACCAGATTCATTTTTTCCGGATATCCGCCCTGACGAAGAATTCGCTGATTCTCCAAAATAGATTTTTCTACCAGAGGATCAATCATCACATGGAATGTATTTCCTTCATATTGCACATCATTGGAATTCAACTGCTTAAACGATTCCGTCAAACTGTTAAAATGATTCCCCTGAAGAATTATTCGCTCCATGTTGGTAAGCTTCATGTCAAAATTGGAACTAAAAACCCGTTCATTAAACTTATCTTTTCCAATCTTACGTCGAATGGCTCCAAAATCCTTGGCTGAGCAGCATCCACAGCTCTCACTGGGAATAAACTCACAGGCAACCCGATGGGCTCTTTCCGGCGTTTCTCCGTGAAAAAGAGCCGTCAACATTTCAGCAGAGATTCTACCCACATTATCAAAACGTTGGTCTACCGAACTGATGGAAGGATCGTAAATCTGTGCAAGCATTTCATTATCGAAACCGGTAACAATAATGTCCTCCGGAACTCTGTAACCATTTTTCCCAAGTTCCGCACAAATAATCATCGCCAAGGTGTCGTTTGCGCATACAATGGCATCCGGCTTCTCTCCGGTACGGCGCAGACGATCCAATACATAGGTATATGCTACATAAGGGGACCAGTTTGTATAGCAAATGTCATCGGTTTCCAGAGACAATCCATGCTCGGAAAGCACCTCCTGAATTGCCTCCAAGCGGCTGTTGGAATCCATGTTTTCAGCCGAACCGGCAATAAACCAAACCTTCTTTGCTCCATGAACTTCTATGAGATGTTTTCCCAGTGCCTTTGTACCGATTGAATTATCCGAACCGGCAAAATAAAACCGCTCATCATCCTTACCGGTATAAATCATCGGAATACCCGCCTGCTGGCAACGTTCATTGATTTCCTCCAGCTTTCTGGGGAAATCCAGCCCATTGGCAAATATCAGTGCTGCGTCAAAATCCTCTAGGTTCGGAAGATCGCAGATATTTAATTCCCCGTTTAATTCCGATTCACTGGGGCCAAAAACGGCATGATTCAGGAACATATATGTGTCCACAGGTATTTCTTTTAAGCCATCCCGAAGACCTATTAGATATTGATATAAAATCTCACCGGACCATCCGGTGGAAAAAACAGCTATTTTTTTCTTATCCATAGCAATGACCTTTCGTCTCTATCCCTCAAAAAAGCTTTGGCAAGGGGGCCGTTCTCCCCTTTTGCCGGAAAAACACTAATCTACCTTGTAGCTCAAGGTCTTAAATGTAGCATATCCGGTGTTTTCCTTATCTGCTACAGCATACATACCTACGGTACAACCTACGAAACCGCCTGCCACCTCGGTGGAAAGATCTCTTACATCAGCCTGAGCAACCTGTGCGCCGTCTGCTAATACAGTGGCCTTTAAGCCCTCTACAACGATAGCAAGTTCCAAAGCCTTACCCTTTACAGTGCTGCTGCCGATCACCACATCTTCCCCCTTCTTGCAAAGGATTACATTGACTGTGTTCTGATCTGCTTCGCATCTTACATGATAATCATTACTCTGTACCAAAGCGATACCGGCCTTCTGTCCATCTGCCAGTCCATCTGTCACAAAAGTAGTTTTTGCCGTAAAGTTATGTGCAGTCTGACGGATACATACATAAGAAGGACTTGCCTTCTCCTTTAAGGTTTCGGTACCAAGTTTCAACTGAAGTCCCTCTGCATCAACCAAAACCATATCTGCTTCTGCATTACGAAGGGTCATAAATTCATAACCAAGCTTACCCATTTTCGCAAAATCATAAGTAATATCGGTAGGAGGCATCAAGGTTTCCGGTTTCCATTCCGGGAGATCAATCTCCACCTCATCGGTAAGCATACCTACTCCGGGATTTACTACAGGCCAGCCCTCTTCCCAGGTAACCTTTGCAAGGAAGGTTTCTCTTCCCATGGTGGTAAAGCCTTCCAACGGACGAACTGCCAGCATTACCATGTACCATTCATGATTAGGGGTCTCCACCAAATCTGCATGACCTACATACTTAATGGGATAATCAAAGCCCAAATGTCTGTGGGTAATAACCGGATTCTTCTTGTAGTTCTCATAAGGCCCCCAAATATTCTTGCTACGGCATACTGCTTCACAATGATCCGGACCGGTACCACCTTCTGCATGCATAATATAATAATATTCACCAATATGATAAATATGCGGTCCCTCCGGCCAGATAACGCCTCTTTGAGAACCATTCCATACATTCTTCTTCTCGCCTACCAGCTTCATGGTCTTTACATCCAATTCCTGTACCCAGATGTACCAGTCGCCGTCATACTTGCATCCATCAGGATTTGGATGGGTACCACAGTAATAGCATTTTCCGTCCTCATCAAAGAAAAGGCTGGGATCAATACCATCAGCTCCTTCAATACAATAAGGCTCAGACCAGGGACCTGCGGGATTGGTAGCGGTTACGATAAAGTTACCGCCTCTGGTTACATTGGTACAAATCACATAGAAAACACCATCATAGTAACGAATGGTAGGTGCAAATAATCCTTGAGAATGTCCTGCCTGAGGCAAAGGAAGCTGGGAAGGTCTGTCCAACACATTGCCAATCTGCTCCCAATGAGCCAGATCTTTACTGTGCATAATTGATAAACCGGGGAAATAAGCAAAGGTAGAGTTTACAAGATAGTAATCCTCTCCTACTGCACACATGGAAGGGTCCGGATAAAAACCGGGCATAATTGGATTTTTCGCAATAACACTCATTTTTTAATCTCCTTTTTTATTTCGTCACAAAGCTGTCATAAGGTCCCAAATAAGAAGCTTTCAACGTCTTTTCAACGGGATAAATTACTATTTTTTCTACAACCATTCCGGCTTCCAACGCCCCTAAGGTGAGAGTCTGTACACCCTCTCGGAAGTTGAAAGTCTCGGTAGTCTTGTAAATCTGATTCATAACTCCGATGGTCCATTTTGCATCGCTGAATTCGCCACCCTTATAGGAGGAAGTAAGAATTTCCATCATCTTTCCTTCTCCGTTACCGGTATTTAATTTCACACGAAGCGGTCTCTTGTTCACCGGTGCATTCACCGGAGAAGTCCAAAGTTCCATCTTGTATTCGCCTTCCTTGGGTATCAGGAAGGAATATGTCAACTGCGGAAGATCTTCTCCCAGTTCAAAATCGGATGTGGAAGGCAATACCTTCATACCGCCATGACTTCTGCCATGTCTTTCCAAATAAGTAAACTCTCCGCCGGCAACCGACTTTCGCTCCGAATAGTTCTCTGCCTTCATCACAATCACCTGATCTATGGGAAGGTGTGTCTTGGAAGGAAGATTCGTCGTCTCTGTCTTTTGTGCGGATATCTCTACCGCTACGGTAGTATCTCCATCGGAAATCAGTAAACGAACCGTTTCCTTTTCCTCGGTAAGAAGCTCTCTTTTGCAAGTCAGCGTAATCACTTCCAAATCTTCGACTTTTCCTTCAAAGGAAGAAATCTGAAGCCATGCAGGAACAGCTCCCTGCTCGCTGCGAATAGTGTACTGCAGGGTATCTACGCCGTCATTGCTGATTTCAATACCTACCTGTTCCATTCCCTCATACAGGAAATCGTCCACCTGAATACACATGGGAGCGCCATAATTTTTGACTGCCAGGAAGTCCTCATCGGTTCTGGAAACACTCAGACGCGGCCTTGTAACCGGTTCTACTGTCATTTGTACCGGATATCTCCAACCATCATCATTCCACTTGGTAAAGCCAACGTGCTGCTCCAGCTCCATGCCCTTCCATTTGCCGTCACGAAATGCACCAAATTCTGCGGAAAGTCTGCGGTCTTCTGCAATACATTCCTTCATCATCCGTCCAAAACGGTTTGCCACCTTTCTTCCCTGAGAAGCATAGTGGGCGTTCTTGCCGGCAAACAATTGCATCTTTAACAGATTCATGCTGGCTTTTGCGGGATAAGTAATCATGCTGTAGCAAGCCGCCTTCTCATTCTCAGACAAGGCTTCATAGACTTCATCGCAGGCCTTTTCCACCGCATAAGCCTTTTCCAGCATGCGGTCTGCTTCGTTGAAATGACATGGATGATAAATCGTGCTGTTTAACGCTTCCGGTCTGCGCATCGCATTTAATTCCACGAAGTCTGTATAGATGTCCGCAATTTTCTTCTGTACCTCTGCAGAAGCGCCGGGGAATATCTTTTTAGACCAGTCCTGTATATATTTCATCCAGCTGTTTGGTGCAGACGAACCCCAGGTTTCGAAATCGTATGCCAAAGTCAGGAAGTATTCCAATGCGACTTCATTGCCCTTTAAATCGCCTACATTTACAATCCAGACGTCCTTAATTCCATAATCATAGGCCTCGGTCATCTGTTCCCAGGTAAGTGCCATGGTAGTGGAAGGCATCCACTCATAGGATACGGGACCGCCATGATAATCAAAATGATAATACATACCGAAACCACCCTTGTGATTCCGGATATCCTTGGTAGGAAGCGTACGAAGATGTCCAAAATTATCCTCACAAAGCATGAAGATTACATTCTCCAATTCGTCCCATTCACGAAGTCCGGGAGCATTCTCGTCTCCGTAGAAATACGCTTCCACCTCCTTGTACAGTGCAAGGAGCTGAAGAACCTGATCCACATCCTCATTCATATATTCGCGAATCAAGCCTCTCTGGGTTGTAATAATGTCTTTCAATAAATCAATATTATCTTTCAGAGTCGCATTGGGACCAAGCATGGAACTGTCACGTTCACCGCGCATACCGATGGTTACCAGATGCTGGTATTTACCGCTTCTCTTTAATGCATCTGCCCAATAATTGGTAAGACCTTCCTTGTTGGTATAGAAGTTCCACGCATTTCCGTAGCGGGTACCTTCTCCCCTAACCTTATCCCATTCTTCACTGGCACGAAGACAAGGCTCATGATGCGAGTAAGCAATGGTGATACCATACATATCCGCCAGCTCTTCATTTAAGCTTCCCGGGCCGTCAATGGGGAAGCTGGAGGCCCACATAGCAGGCCACATGAAATTGCCTTTCATACGAAGAAGGAACTCAAATACGTGGTCATACATCTGTGCATTGATTCCGCCGAAATGATTTACACACCAATTACCAAAGCAAGGCCATTCATCGTTAATAAAGAATCCACGGAACTTAACACTGGGTTCCTTGGAAACCTTCTCAATGTCTTTGCCGATTACAATGGTTTCCTTCTTTCCCGGAATCGCATCGCCAAATTCAACCTGCGCCGTAACGCCAATATATTCGGACAATGCAAACGCGCCATAAATGGTACCCAGCTTGTCACTGCCCAGGATTACCAGGGCCTTCTTTACATTCGGAAAGGGATTTTCTACCAAAGTCAAAGAGAAGACTTCTTTTTTTCCTTCTACCGACTTCTTCTCAAGCTTACCGCTTTCTGCCAAACTTTGACAAAGGGCGGACTTTCCAACCGTACCGATCAATACCAGGGAATCCATTGCTTCTGTGGGAAGTTCCGTCAAAACCTCCGGAGTTTGTCCGCTTACCAGACACACATCCTTTGCAACTTTTTCGGCCACACGCACAACTCCTTCATATGCGGTAGCATCCAAAACAAATTTTGTTGCGAAACCACTTTTTGCCAGTATCATAAATCTGCTCTCCTACTTATTTCACGTATCCAAAACCAAGAATGGTAAGTTTTTTATTTTCATCACCCGGTACCATGCGGATAACGACTTCATGCTCCTTTGCTTCCTTCTCGGAAAAGAGAATCTGGGGATTGCAATGAGTCCAGCCAACGATTTTGGGATCGATTTCGATGGTCTTTTTGCCATCCACCAAAACTTCTGCCTTACCTTCGGTAATATCACCGGTATCCTTGCTTACCACCACAAGGGCCTTGCAGTTGATTTTCATTACGAAGGGCTTGTCTCCGGTTTCATGCTTCCAGTTATTGGGAAACTCCGGAACAGGCATCAGCACATCATCCATCTCTACATGCTGAACATTGGTTTCCGTCTTATCAAAATCACCCTCATCAAGGGAAATCACTTCTTCCATGTGAAG
>DCGY01000090.1:0-23359 GCA_002314715.1 Lachnospiraceae bacterium UBA1766
GAATGGTTCACATTTCAAAGATTGCAAAAGAGCGTATTAATCATGTAGAGGATGTATTGACTCTTGGCGATATGGTTACTGTTGTTTGTCTTGGTAAGGACAAGATGGGCAGAATCAGCTTCTCTATGAAGGATGTTGCTCAGCAGTAATTTAGATTGTATGATTGGCCTCTGTGTGGATGAAAGTCCATATAGGGGCCTTACTTATGTAAGGGATGAGGAGGAAGAGGAATGCAACATCGAAGAGCGATACACTATGATATTTTGCGCATAATTGCTGCTTTCAGTGTGGTAATGCTCCATACATCGGCGCAGTTTTGGTACGTTCTTCCGGTAACGGATGTCAATTGGATTGTAGCCAATTCTTATGATGCACTGGTACGATTCGGTGTGCCTGTTTTTGTTATGATCAGCGGAGCCTTATTCCTGAATCCCGAAAAAGAAATACCGCTGAAAAAACTGTATACCCACAATGTACTTCGAATGCTGATTTTGTATGTGGTCTGGTCCTGCCTTTACGGGCTTTGGGACCTGAAACTGTGGACACATCCCACCCTTACCTTGGACAACATTGGCTTGGAACTGACTACGGGAAGATATCAGTTATGGTTTCTTCGAATGATTGCCGGCATTTATATGCTGGTTCCGATTTTGAGGACCTGGCTGGCGCATGCGAAAAAAAGAGATGTGGAGTATTTCCTGTTGCTGTTCTTTTTGGTACAGGTGATCCGACAGACCCTGGGAAGCATTTTCCACAATATTTATACCGGTTTTGTGCTTGGTTTATTTGATGTGGAAATGGTTTGCAGTTACCTGGGTTATTTTGTACTGGGCTATTACCTGGTATATTTGGTGAAGTCGGAGGAGATTCCCAAATGGATTTATCCTGCGGGAGTGGCCGGCCTTTTGGGGAATGGTATCATTAGCTTTTTGTTGTCAAAGCGAGCAGGACAGCCCATGGGAGAATTCTTTGACAGTTATGGAATTGGTACCTTTTTGTGTTCGGTAGCTTTATTTTGCTTTGGGGTGCAGGTTTTATCCCAAAAGAAATACGGCACGGTGAGCACGAAGATTATAACGGAGATTTCCGCGGATACTTTGGGAATCTACATGTTGCATATCGGCCTTTTGGAGTATTTGGAATCGATTGGTATTCACAACAGTGTGATTCCACCGATTGTGGGAATCCCGGTTTTGAGTTTGTGCAGTTTCCTGATATGCGGAGTGGCAGCGGCTTTGCTTCGCCGAATTCCTGTCATTGGGAAATATTTGTGCTAAAATGTTCAGATAGAGAGGGTGCGTAGATGGATACGAACCGCGAAAAAAGAAAGGCGCGAAAACGTCGCAGAAGGCAACGGCGAATTCAGGCGATTTGTAAATGGATCATCCTGATTTGCTTTGTGATCATATTGGTGAGTCTTTGTTCCATACTCATTTCCAAAATTTGGAAACCGGAACCCAAGAACCCGGAACTGATGTCCCAAATCCAGGAATTGCAACAGGTTTTTCAGTCCGCGGAGACTATGGAAGAAAGTACTTGCGATTCATCGGAAAGCTGTTTTGAAGGTAGTGTGGCCGATTCCGAAGAATCCAAGGAGCAGCAGACCGAAAGTCCGGATTCTACATCGGAGGAAGAGGATCTTCGGACAATTCTAAACCGTGCTACCTTAAATCCAGTTTATCCTCAGGAGGAAAAACTGAAAACGCTGCTGGATGAAATTATGCCACAGATTATCGGGGACTGTGAGGATGTTTACGAACAGGTGGAGGCCTGCTATTCGTATTTAATCCGGTTTTGCTCTTATAGCACAACCACCAAATACACCTACGAAGAGGATGCTTTTATCCTGCTTACCACCAGGCGAGGAAGCTGTACCTATTATTCCGCAGCCTTTCATTATATGATGAAATATATTGGCCTGGAGGATCAGATTATCGATGGTTATCGATATTTGGATGGGGAGGAATCCTTTCATCGTTGGAATGAGATTACCGTTGGAGAGCAGACCTTCCTTTTTGATACACAATGGGATGATGTGCTGTCTCAAAACGGAACCAAACCCTTTACCCGTTTCGGGAAACGAAAAGAAGAAGTGAAAGAGTTCTATGTTTTATAGGGAACTTTTTTACATAGATACATGAGGAGAAGATGAAGATGAGTGAAGAAATGAATGTACAAGCTCCACAGGGTGCAGAGTCAAGTTCGCCCGAGAAGAGTAAAAAGAGCAAAACTTTATTGCTTGTAGTGATTGCTGCGGTAGCAGTTGTGGCAGCAGCCGTTATCGCTATCATTGCTTTTTTGAACAGCCCTTCCTACAAGGCAAAGGAGCAGGTAAAGCTTGGTGAGAAATACCTTTCCGAGTTGATGTATGAGGATGCCCTTTTGGCATTTGAGAATGCATTGCAGATTGATCCCAACAACAAGACGGTTTTGGAAGCGGTTCAAAATCATTTGGAGGAGTTTTATGCGGCAGCAGCCCAATTTGCTTCCAAGGGTCAGTATGAGTTGGAGAAGAGAGTTGCAAATATCATTTTGTTGGCGAAGCCCGATGAAATAAAGGCGAATATCCTTGTGGCAGATGCGGAGGAATTGCTTGGAAACGGTATTGCGGCAGACGAGATTTATCAGGAAATCTTTGCGAAAGAGACAAGCAAGGAATTAGAGGAGCTGGTTTCTCAGGATGAGATGCGCTTCTACCGACTGGCTCGTCGATATGGAAGTGAAGGAAAATACGAAATCGAAAAGAAGATTGCAGATTGTCTGGTAAACGGCAATCAGGACTTTGCTTTGGGCTACGTAGCCAAGGGTGAGAGTTATTTCGGCCAAAGCGAATTTATGAAGGCGTCCGAGGAAATAAGTCAGGCAAAGCAGAAGAATGCAGATGCCGAAGAAATCGGTGATTTGGGTGATCTTTGTGACAGCTTTATGGGACTTGCAGACGCCATTGCCTCCGGGGATACACAGAAAATCGTTACTTTTATAAAATCAAATGATTTTAAGGTGATTAAAAAATTTGTGAATGACGGTGCTTCTCTGTACCTGGGAGGAGATAAGCCTATCGCTGTTCGCAAACAGGATAATATGTGTCAGGTATATTATGACGGAGTAAACAAGGAATTAAGCGGTACCTTTACCGGTATCTATGTGGCAAACGATAATTATTTTGTATATGTTGGCGAATTCGCAGACGGTCTGCCCCAGGGCAATGGTACCTTGTATGTAGCCAACATAAATGAGGGCTTGGATACTGCTTTGATTTATAAGGGCCAGTTCTCTCAGGGCTATTTCAATAATGGTACTATCAATTTTGAGGAAGATGGTGCAAGAGGGGAATTTGCAATTTCTGCTGATTCCGAAGGTCTGTTACAGGTAAATGAGTACAGTAATCAGAAGGCAGTTCTTTGGGCAGACAGTAACGGAGATTTAAAGTATTACGTTATGAATGCCAGTGTGAATACCATGAAGCATTTTGTCATCGGTCTTTGCGGTACGGATGTAAAGTTACAGCTTTCTTCTCCCAAGAGTGTACCGGTGATTACGGTTGATTTAATACTTGCAAATGTAGAAAGCTATTCCTGGGGTGCGGAGACCTATTACTATCTGAGCGGACAGGAATACGGAGGCGTACCGGATCGAAAGGGAATTACCGCTTCCGATGAATATGATGGGGATTTGACTTCCAAGATTCAGAAGAATCAGAAGAGAATTAAGAGCTTCAACGGTTATAATGATGATTGGAATTATGGTTTGGAAGTGGAATATACCGTTACCAACTCTTTTGGAAATCAAGCCAGTGTAACCGTAGTTTACGATGTCATGGACGAGTGCGGATGGATGGGCTATTATGTTTATAAGATTATCGATCCTAATGCAGAATACGAATAAATGAAAAAGAAATGGTTGTTAACAGGTGGGGCTTTGTTGCTTTTGCTTTCGGCGTCTGCTTGCAAAAATCCGGAAGGACAAAAGAATTTCGAAACAGAGCCCTCTGTTTCTATGTATGAAACAATTGAAAATGTGCTTGAAACAAAAGTAGAGCAAGCCGATGTCGTCGCTCCTGTGATTCTGGCACCTACCGAAAAAAGGATTGCCTTCGGCGAAAGCATTCGCTACAAAGAGGGGGTCACGGTTTCCGATGACAGCGGGGAAGCCATTGAACTTCACATCGACAGCGAAGGAGTAGATCCAAATCATCCGGGAGAGTACATGGTTTTATACTGGGCAGAAGACAGTGCCGGAAATCGAAGCGAGGTTTCCTGTAAAGTCATTATTGAGAAACCGAGGGAGGCTTCCGAAGAAGAAGTCCGTGAGTTGGCGGAGGAAATTTTGCACACGCTTGAATCGGAGGAACTACCTGTGGAGGAACAGCTTCAGGGCATCTACCGCTTTTGTCACGATCAGATTCGGTATGTAGGAGATGCGGAAAGAACCACGGAATTACAGGCTGCTTATGAAGGAATGTATTACCGGGTGGGGGATTGCTATACAATTTTTGCAACGGCAAAGTATTTGATGGACTATTTGGGAATCGAGAATTTTTCCGTCAGCAGAAAGAGCGACACGGCGATGCACTTTTGGAGTCTTATTCATTTGGAGCAAGGCTGGTATCATATGGATTGTACGCCCCAGACAGGCGGCTTTGAGTGCTTTCTTAGAACCGACTCGGAAGTGGAGGAGTATGGTGCTTTGGTGCGCAAAAATCCGGATTACTATACTTCTGACGAACCGGATGCACCGTCCCGCGCAACGAAAAGTCTGCATTAGTGCTTTCCAAAGCATACCGAAAGAAAGGGAAAGAAGATGAAAATTTATTTGGATGACAGAAGACCTTGCCCGGATCGTTATGTCTTGGCTACCGACTATGAGGAATTCGTAAGTTTGGTAGAGGCAAATAAAGGGAATATCGACGAAATTTCCTTTGACTATGATTTGGGCGGTTTTCGGGACGGATTGGACTGCGCGGAGTATCTGACCGAGCATGATATTTTCGTACCGGTTATCGAGGTGCACTCCAATCATTCCTATGCCTGGAGAATCGGAGAGCATTTTGAAAATGCCTGGGGAGACCGGGTTTTGATACGGGATATTTAAGGAGAATGAGGGGAATAGGACGATGTCATTGGAAAAGAAGGTACTGAGCCAGTTGGCGATTGGAATGCGACTTCGCTATGACGAGAAAAGGAAAATTGTTTTTGGAGAATATCGAGGTTTTTCGCTGCTTATTAGTGTAAAAACAGCAGCAAATTCCAAACCACAGCTTCAGGTAATGACCTGTGCGGCCAGAGAGGAAGCAGGGGACTTGATGAGCCTGGTACGAAGCGGACAATATGGTGCAAATGTTTCCGCTATGGTATGGGGGTCAAAGATTTTGTTGTCCGCGCCATTAAAGGGCAGGCAAACAGAACTTGTGAAGGCAATCGGGGACTCGGTGGATGCCCTGACCGTAAAACTGTTCGAAAACAATTATAAAGCAGGTGATGAGACGGGAGTGCTTGGAACTCCGTCTTTATATAAGCTACATGACGATTATCATTTTTTGTGTGAAGAGACAGCCGCAAGAGTTTCCCATGAGTTGAAAACGGCTAAGAGAAACAACGAGGACAAGCAGGAGAATATTCCGATGGGTATTTTCGGTGCTTTGCTGGGAGCAATTCTGGGCACGGCGCTGATTCTTTTCATAGGACGTCTGGGCTATATTTCTTTCTGGGCAAGCATTATTCTTGGAATTGCAGTGGTGTATTTTTATGAAAAATTTGCCGGAAAGTTTACTGCGGTCAGCATGGTGATTACCATTGTGATAGGTGTTGCGGCGGCCTATCTTTCCTGGAGAGTGGATGCCGGTTGGGCGGTATATCGGGCTTTCCAAACGGTGGGTGGAGATGTTACCTTCGGGGAATGTTTCCGTTATTTTAAGCAAGTTTATGTGGAGTCCGGCAATACCTTTGAATACTACAAGAATCTCGTCCTGATGGCGGGACTGGGTTCCCTGGTTTGTATTGGATTGGCTGCATACAAATATCAGGATTCCAAGGAGCAGTATGATATGGATTTGGTAAAATAAAAGCAGAGGAGTGGCTAAGGACGTGCGGTTCAAAAATCAGAAAAAGTCCAAAAGAAAATATTGGCGAATCGGTATTGTTTCGACGTTGCTTCTTTTTTTCGGGATTGCCATCCTCTATATGCAGTTCGGAGCATATCCGAATAAGTGCCCGGAGGCCTTGGATTCTACGGAATCGGTTCTGGTGAAAAAAACGGATTTTGGATATTTTTTTGACGGACCGGGAGAACAGCAAGCCTTGATTTTTTATCCGGGGGCAATGGTTGATGAGACGGCCTATGCCCTTCTGCTTAGGGAGATTTCCCAGGGGGGTGTGGACTGCTTTCTGGTACGGATGCCGTTACACATTGCATTTTTCGGACCAAACAAGGCGACGCAGATAAGGAAGGACTACTCTTATGAAGAATGGTATATGGCAGGGCATTCCCTGGGAGGAGTTTTGGCCTCTGATTTTGCCGCAAAGCATTGTGAGGAGATCACGGGCGTCATTTTTTTGGCCTCTTATCCGGTGAAGGATTTGAAGGAGAAAAACCTTTCGATTCTTTCCCTGTATGGTTCGCTGGATGGTGTCCTTCGGGAAGAAAAGTTCCGAAAGGCAAAGGAATATCTGCCGGAGGGAGCACAGATTGTAGCCATTGAGGGTGGAAATCATGGTCAGTTTGGTACCTACGGCTTTCAAAAAGGGGACCGGACGGCGGAGATTTCTACAGAGGAACAAATAAAGCAAACATCGAAACAAATCCTTTCCTTTGTTTTGGAGTAAAGTCGAAAACAAAATTTCCGAAACAGAGAAAGCTATTGAGCTTAAGGGATACTTGTGATATGCTTACTATTAGATATCTGTGAAGAACAGAAGAGAAAAACAAATAACGGAGGAATACAAATGAGTAAGAAGGGTTCAGGTTTTTTGGGCGAATTTAAGAAGTTTATTATGAGAGGAAATGTAATGGATATGGCAGTCGGCGTTATCGTCGGTGGTGCTTTTACCGCTATCGTTACTTCCTTAAACAAAGATATTTTAACTCCTATCCTTGGTATTTTCGGTGGTACGGATTTCAGCAATCTTTATGTACAGTTAACCGGCAGAGAGACTACCTATGCGACTATTGCTGAGGCACAGGAGGCAGGTGTGGCTGTATTGGCATACGGTAATTTCATTACCGCTATTATTAATTTCCTGATTACTGCATTCGTAATTTTCTGTCTGATTAAGAGCATCAATGCAGTATCCGACAAGCTTACCAAGAAGGAAGAGGAGAAGCCTGCAGCACCTACTACAAAGATTTGTGTATTCTGTAAGAGCGAAATTGCTATCGATGCAACCAGATGTCCTCATTGTACTTCTGTATTAGAGGAGAAATAATCTACCAATGATAAAAACAATCGGAAAAAGAATATGGAGTTTGGCGGCTTGCCTGCTGATGATTAGTCTTTTTGCCGGTTGTGGTCAAAAAGAAGAGAAAATCAAAGAAGCAATGGCCGCCGTGGAAAATCAGGAGTACCGGGCGGCCATTGTTTTATTTCAGGATGCACAGGCACTTGGTGAAAACGAACGTTTGATTCAAAGAGGACTGGGCATTTCTTATATGGGTCTGTCTCAGTATACAGAGGCCATTGCCTGTTTCAAGGAGGCACTGGCGCTTAGCGACGGAACCATCGAGGATTTTGATTTTGATACCAACTATTACCTGGCGGCAGCTTATCAGCATGTAAAACTGTATAATGATGCAAAATTGGTATATGACGCAATTTTGTCACTAAGACCCAAGGAAAAGGATGCATATTTCCTGCGGGGAAATGTTTTACTGAATTTGAACCAGTACAATGAAGCAGTGGAAGATTTTGATAAGACCTTGGAACTGGACCCGAAAAATTATGATCGAATCATAGAGATTTGCCAGATTTTGGATCATTTCGGCTATAAGGAAAAAGGACAGGAATATATCCGCAAGGTGATGGACGGAAAAGATCGTCTTTCTGCCTATGATACCGGGCGATTCTATTATTATCTGGAAGAGTATCAGAAAGCCTATGTCGCTTTGGAAGAGGTCAAAAACGATGGCGATGCGGAAGGTTTTCTGTATTTGGGAAGAGCCTATGAAGCTACCGGAGATTATAACTACGCGGCGACTCTTTACAGCGCGTATTTGACCAAGTTTGGTGAAAATGCGGAAGTATATAACCAAATGGGCGTATGTGAGATGAAAAAGGGCAACTACGATAAGGCGCTGGAGAGTTTTCAAAGCGGTCTGGCCCTGAATGATTTGTCGGTAAAACAGTCTTTGGAATTCAATGAAATTGTGGCCTATGAATACCTGCAACAATATGAAAAAGCCTGCAGTCTGTTGGAAAAGTATCTGAAAGCTTATCCGGAGGATGAGGAGGCAAAGCGGGAAATGATCTTTTTATCCACCCGTTAACAAAAGAATTAATCGAAGGCGCTACAGTCAGTCTGTAGCGCCTTTTTATAGCTCGGAAGGAAACCAAGCGACACCGAAGGTGGCATTTGTTTTCGAAACAATATACACAATATAGTATTTACTTACAAAAAAATTATACTATATCTAGTGGTTTTGCCATTGACGGTTGAAAAGTACAATGATATAGTGAAATAGGTGTGATTTGGTTTTAATTTTTCGGGAGGTTATGGAAAATGTTTCAGGTAATCAAAAGAGATGGTACTCGTACCGATTTTACGTTGTCAAAAATCAATGATGTAATCATGAAAGCCTTTACGGCGACTCAGATTTCCTACAACAATGACATTATTGATTTGCTGGCACTTCGCGTGACTGCGGATTTTCAGCCCAAGATTGTGGACGGAGCAGTGCATGTGGAGGACATTCAGGATAGTGTGGAGAGAGTCCTTGGACAGGCCGGCTATGAAGAAGTGGCAAAGGCTTACATCCTGTACCGTAGACAGAGAGAAAAGATGCGTACCATGAAATCCACGATTCTTGATTACAAGGATGTGGTAAACAGTTACGTAAAAGTAGAAGACTGGCGTGTAAAGGAGAACTCCACCGTTACCTATTCCGTGGGTGGTTTAATTCTTTCCAATTCCGGTGCGGTTACCGCGAACTACTGGCTTTCCGAAATTTATGATGATGAAATAGCAGAGGCACATCGCAATGCGGATATTCATATTCATGACTTATCCATGTTGACCGGTTATTGTGCAGGCTGGTCTTTAAAGCAGCTGATTACCGAAGGACTTGGCGGTATTACCGGTAAGATTACTTCCGCACCCGCAAAGCACTTGTCCGTTCTTTGCAACCAGATGGTAAACTTCCTGGGAATTATGCAGAATGAATGGGCGGGAGCGCAGGCTTTTTCTTCCTTTGATACCTATTTGGCTCCCTTTGTAAAGATAGACAATTTAAGTTACAGCGAAGTAAAGAAATGTATTGAAGCATTTATTTATGGTGTAAACACCCCCAGTCGTTGGGGAACCCAGGCACCTTTCTCCAACATTACGTTGGACTGGACGGTTCCGGAGGATTTGGCAGAGTTACCGGCGATTGTAGGCGGTCAGCCCATGGATTTCAAGTACAAGGACTGTAAGAAGGAAATGGATATGGTCAACAAGGCCTTTATCGAGACCATGATTGAAGGAGATTCCAACGGTCGTGGATTCCAGTATCCCATTCCCACCTATTCTATTACCCGTGATTTTGACTGGTCCGATACCGAAAATAATCGTCTGTTGTTTGAGATGACCGCAAAGTATGGTACTCCATACTTTTCCAACTATATTAACTCCGATATGCAGCCTTCCGATGTACGAAGCATGTGCTGCCGTTTGCGTCTGGATCTTCGTGAGCTTCGCAAGAAGACCGGAGGTTTCTTCGGTAGCGGAGAGAGCACCGGTAGCGTAGGCGTAGTTACCATCAATATGCCCAGAATCGCTTATCTTTCCGCAAACGAGGACGAGTTCTACACCCGATTGAATCATATGATGGATATTGCGGCTCGTTCCTTAAAGATTAAAAGAGGCGTTATTTCCAAACTGTTAAATGAAGGCTTGTATCCCTACACCAAGAGATATCTGGGAACCTTTAATAATCATTTCTCTACCATCGGCTTGATCGGTATGAATGAAGTGGGATTAAATGCCAACTGGCTTCGGGCAGATATGACTGACAAGAAGACCCAGGAATTTACCAAGAATGTTTTGAACCATATGCGAAATCGCCTGTCCGATTACCAGGAGCAGTACGGTGATTTGTACAACCTGGAGGCAACTCCCGCCGAGAGTACCACTTATCGTCTGGCAAAACATGACAAGAAGAAATTCCCTATGATTAAGACTGCCGGAAAAGAGGGAGATACCCCTTACTATACCAATTCTTCCCATTTGCCGGTTGACTATACTACGGATATTTTTGATGCGCTGGATATCCAGGACGAGTTACAGACACTGTATACTTCCGGTACCGTATTCCATGCATTTTTGGGAGAGAAGCTTCCGGATTGGAAAGCAGCGGCATCCCTTGTTCGAAAGATTGCTACCAATTATAAGCTTCCTTATTACACCATGTCCCCTACCTATTCCATTTGTAAAGAACATGGATATCTTGCGGGAGAGGTGAAGGTTTGTCCTCATTGCGGAGCAAAGACAGAGGTGTACAGCCGTATTACCGGTTACTACCGTCCGGTTCAGAACTGGAATGACGGTAAATTACAGGAATATCATAATCGTACGGAATATGATATTGAGAACTCTGTATTAAAGAGACCTACCCGTACCATGGTTACCCTTTCCGATTTTGCGGAGGATGTAAAGGTTTCTGTGCAGCCCGCAGAGGAAGTGACCTATCTTTTTACCACCAAGACCTGTCCGAACTGCAAGTTGGCTAAGGAGTATTTGGAGGGAGTAAAGAAGTATATTCTGATTGATGCGGAAGAAAATATGGAGCTGGCTACCCGTTACGGTGTTATGCAGGCACCTACTTTGGTGGTTACCAAGGGAGACACACATAAAAAATATGTAAATGCATCAAATATCAAAAAGTATGTAGACCAGTTACGTCTGGTCACTGTATAATACCGATATATGTGTTTCGGCACGGAAAGAGGAAATGTATGATTAACAAATTAGTTGGCAAAATTCAGAAGATGAACGCTCCTATTGTTGTGGGTTTGGATCCCATGATGAAATTTATTCCCGAGCAGATTACCAAGAAAGCGTTTGCGGAATACGGAGAGACCTTAGAGGGCGCTGCAGAAGCAATTTGGCAGTATAACAAGGGGATTGTAGATGCGATTTATGATCTGGTACCTGCGGTGAAGCCTCAGATTGCAATGTATGAGCAGTTCGGTATTCCCGGACTTGTAGCATTTAAGAAAACAGTGGATTACTGTAAAGAAAAGGATATGGTAGTCATCGGTGATATCAAGCGCGGTGACATCGGTTCTACCTCCGAGGCATATGCAGTGGGACATTTGGGCAAGGTTCAGGTCGGACAAAATGCTTTTTACGGCTTCGATGAAGACTTTGTTACCGTAAACCCTTATCTCGGTAGCGATGGTGTAAATCCTTTCGTAAAGGTTTGTAAGGAAGAAAAGAAGGGTATCTTTGTATTGGTAAAAACCTCCAATCCTTCCAGCGGTGAATTCCAGGATCAGTTGATTGACGGAAAGCCTCTGTATGAAATCGTAGGTGAAAAGGTGGCTGCATGGGGCGCAGATTGTATGGGAGATTCCTACAGCTATGTTGGTGCGGTAGTTGGTGCTACTTATCCGGAACAGGGCAAGCTTCTTCGTAAGGTAATGCCCAAATCCTTTATCCTGGTACCCGGTTACGGCGCGCAGGGCGGCAAGGGTGCAGATTTGGTACATTTCTTCAACGAAGACGGACTTGGTGCAATTATTAACTCCTCCAGAGGAATCATTGCGGCTTATCAGCAGGAGAAGTATGCAACCTTCGGCGGAGCAAATTATGCAGATGCATCCAGACAGGCTGTGCTGGATATGAGAGAAGATATCGCACAGGCACTTGCTTCTAAATAAGGAAAATCATTTCGGGGCAAATGGTAGGAATTACCGTTTGCCCTTTATTCATGTATAGAATGGGAGACGGATATGAGCAATTCAGAAAAGATGGAAAAGATTTTAGCGGGTTTGGAGATTCCTTCCGCCAATGGACTCCGAGGTTCTGTTACCCTGGTGGAGGCAATGGAGGGAGCGAAAATCTCCTGGACAAGCAGTCAACCTGATATTATCACCCAGGCGGATCAGGGAGCGATTGCAAAGGGAAAGGTGTTCAGACAAAACGAAGATGTACAGGTGATATTAACCGCTACCGTGACCTTGGGGGATGAGGTGGCAACAAAGGAAATTCCTGTGACAGTTTTGAAGGCACCGAAATCATTGACCGAAGCGGATTTTCGAGGATATTTGTTCGGACACTTCATTGGAGAGGGCGATGAGAACGGAGAACAGATTTATTTCGCGGTAAGCTCCGATGGATTGAATTTCAAGGATATGAACGGGAAAAAACCAATCCTTGTGAGCAATGTGGGAGAGAAGGGTGTTCGTGACCCCTATTTGTATCGTTCCAAGGAAGGAGACCGTTTCTTCCTGGTAGCGACCGATTTGAGTATCTACCACAGAGGCGGATGGTTCAAGAATGAACAGAATTATTATGATGCCAGCACCACAGGAAGCCCTTATCTGGTGGTATGGGAGTCAACGGATTTATTGCACTGGGGCGATGCAAAGCTGATTCCGGTGGCACCTCAAAATGCCGGAATGGCCTGGGCGCCGGAAATGATATATCACGATGAAACCGATTCATATATTATTTTCTTTGCCTCCAGTATTATGGACCCAAAGACCAAGTATAAAGCAAAACCCAATGCAATTTATTATGTGGCTACCAGAGACTTCGTTCATTTCTCCGAGACAAAGCTTTTTATTGATAATCAGACGGATGGGGAGACGGACGGAAAACTTCGGGAGATTATTGATACAACCGTCATCAAAATCGGAGATGTATATTACAGTGCTTCCAAGGATGGAGACAATGCGGAGGCAAACGGAGGAATCCGTATTATGCGTAACAAAAACCTTTTGGATGCCAACGGTTGGGAGAAGGTGTTGGATTTGGATGAGTTGGGTCTGGATTTGTCCGGGGTATCCATTTCAACACTGGATAACGGTAATCTGGAAGGCCCGGAATTGTTCCGTTACAATCAAAAGGATTGGGCCGATCCGAATGTCCCTGAGTATGGCCTAATGGCAGACCAGTATGCGATTGGAGCAGGATATTTACCATTAAAAACCACGGATTTGGAGGATGCGACCAATTCCAAGAATTCCTGGGAACTTTTGGACAAATCAAAGTATTCCTTCGATCAGTTAAAGAAAAGACACGGAACCATCCTGTGTATTACGGGAGAGGAATTGGAAAGACTGGAAAACGCACTGGGTTAAGATAGTGCTTGCCGGTTGTTTGATATGGCAGAATAAGGCTTATGTTTTTGTGAAAAATGCACAAAAACATAAGCCTATTTTTTACTTCACTATGCAAAAGGTAAAAACAATGCTTCAAAATGTAAGAATATTCCATATACTTACATTTTTACTTACATTATAATGATACACGTGGGGGAGAAAGGTATTTTATATGATGAGAAAAAGAAAAAATATGTTAATACCTTTAATCTGTACTGTGCTTTTATTGGTCACAGGATGTGGCAGTACAGGAAAAAATGCAATCTCTGAAGAAGCGAAAGCGGTATGCGGCAGTTGGGCTTATATTCATGACCGGGAGACTGAGGTGGTACGCTTTCAAGAGAATGGAAGTGCCAAGTATGAGGATGAGAAATACACCTTTAACAGTGATGGCACGTACATAACCCTGACGGACAAGCAACAGGGAACACAAAAACTCCGGTATCTTGTAGATGATGAGGGGATGTATCTTTTTAAGAATACAATCTATAAATTTACAGGGGAAGGGGAACCGGAGAATTTGATTGGTGTTTGGCAGGATGAGACCACCGGCTGGTCCTTCCAATTCACCGAAGAAGGCACTTTTTTAGAGGATGGTTACTTTCCGGGGACTTTTACGGCAGACGAAAAGGCCGGAATCGTCAAACTGATGTACAGTGATCAGTTTGAGGACACCGTGTGTTATTACCATGTAGAGGGGAATACATTATATATGGAATACCCTTGGAGAATGGTACATACCACAAAAAAATAAAGAGGGTGGAGATGTGACATAGTGTCACATGACCATAAATTATTCAATGATTTAAGGAGGAAAATCATGAAAAAGTTTTTATCTACTTTACTTGCTATGGGAATGGTAGTTTCTATGGCAGCATGTGGAAACAGCGGAAGCGGAGCTACTGCTAATCAGCAGCCTACCGCAGACAACCCGGTAGATCTCACCATGTGGTGTATCGCTACAGAAAGCGATTCCAACCGTCATGCATATGAGGCTTCTATCGCAGATTTCAAGGCAGCTCATCCTGAAATCAACTTCACTTGGGAGACCACTCAGAACCAGGAGTACAAGACCAAGATTAAGGCAGCAGTTGCAGCAAACGAAATGCCTGATATCTTCTTTACCTGGGGTTGTGCATTCCTTGGTGACTTCGTAGACGCAGGACGTGTTTACTGTGTAGATGATGTTTACAAGAAATACGCTTCTGAATTGCCTGAGGTTATGATGGGCAACGTTAAGTTCGATGGCAAGTACTATGGTGTACCTATGACCATGAACATTGTTGGTATGTTCTCTAACATGGAACTCTTAAAGCAGGTTGGTTACGATACCGTTCCCGGTACCTACGATGAGTTGATTGACTGTTGCGACAAGCTTGTTGCAAAGGGAATCATTCCTTTCGGATGCTCCGGTAAGGAAACCTGGTGTGTAACCGAGTACCTTGAGTCTATCATTGAGAAGACTGCAGGTGCTACCGCATTAAATGATATCTTCGCAGGTAATGCTTCTTGGAACAATGCTGATGTATCTAAGGCTGTTGGTATCTTCCAGGAAATGATTGATAAGAAGTACTTCGATCCCGAAGGAATCGCTCTTGGTAACGATGAAGTTAAGCAGAACTTCATTTCCGGTAAGTATGCATTCTACATGAATGGTACCTGGAACTGTGCTGACTTCGATAAGGCTGGTCTTTCTGATAAGATTCAGGTTGCTGAATTCCCTGTAATCGATTCTTCCAAGTCTAAGCTTGGCGAGTTGATTGGTGGACCTTCTGATACTCTTGCAGTAGCAAAGGGATCTAAGAATGCAGCAGTAGCAGCTGAAGCAGCATTCGAGCTTGCAAAGGGCATTTGCCATTACGGATATTTGGATGGCAACGGACTTCCTGCTTGGACTCCTGATTACGATACCAGCGCTATCAATCCTTTGACTCAGTCTGTAGCAAAGATCGTAGCAAACTCCAGCCAGATGGTACTTTTCGGAGATACCGCTATGTCTGCTGATACCGCTAATACCTACCTTGATTACGTAGCACAGATTTATTCTTCTGCTATTGATGGTAAGGCATTTGTAGATGGACTTGTTAAGGACATCAAATAAATTTCGTGATACTGTTTTAACAAAATGAGAATCGTTGGATTCTGATGGATTAAAGAAGTGGTTTCCAAAGGATTGTATGAAATTTCGTTTGGGAACCACTTTTCCTTTAATCGGGAAGGAAAGAAAATGACTAAGTTATACAGCAAGAAAACAACAATCCTTTTGTTCATTCTTCCTGCACTCGTATTGTTCATTGCAATTCTGGTAGCACCGATTTTTGCTTCCGGATTTTATAGCTTTTTTAAATGGAATGGTTTTGGAAAAAAGACCTTTATTGGATTCGACAATTACAAGGAATTGTTTACCAGCGAGTCCATCGGATTTTTGAAGGCATTGAGAAATTCCTTATTGCTTGCTTTTTTCTCAGTGTTTATTCAGCTCCCTGTTTCTCTTGGACTCGCTCTCCTTTTAGGAAAAGGCAGAAAAGGGGAAAGAGCATTCCTTTCTATTTATTTCATCCCTGTGCTGATTTCCACAGTAGTAATTGGTCAGCTGTGGTTAAAGATTTACAATCCTTCCTATGGTATTTTGAACGTAATTTTAAGATCCATCGGTTTGGATAGCCTGGCAAAGATATGGCTGGGTGAAACCAGTACAGCATTGGGAGCGGTTTTTGTTCCGATTTTGTGGCAATATGTTGGTTATCACATGCTGCTGATGTATGCCGGAGTAAAGAGTGTACCACCGGAATATCGGGAAGCAGCGATGATTGACGGAGCAACAGAGGGACAGGTAAACCGATACATCGTATTACCCAGCATTAAACCGATTATCAAAATCAGTGTAATTTTTGCGGTAACCGGATCATTGAAATCCTTTGACTTGATTTATGTATTAACAAACGGTGGACCGTTACATGCAACAGAAGTGCCCAGTACCTTGATGATTAATATGTTATTCTTACGTAATCGTTACGGAATGGGTAGTACCATTGCATTCTTATTGATTATCCTTTGCTTCTTCTTTGCAATCCTGATTGGATTGGCATTTAGAGAGAAAGAGGAGGTGTAGTATGCAGAATAATGGAACGATATTGAATGAAAAAAAGCGAATCAGCCCCAAGGAACTTGCTGTACAGATTATTTTCTGGGTGTGGGCACTGATTAACTTGTTCCCTGTGTACTGGATGTTTACATTCTCGTTGAAAAGCAATGCAGAAATTTTTGGTGAGAATGTTGCGGGACTCCCCAGAGAATGGCTATGGTCCAACTACACCAGAGCACTTCAGGTAGGAAATATCGGTAAATATTTCTTGAACAGTGTATTGGTTGCGGTTGTTACCATTTTCATCGTAATGCTGGTAGCATTGATGGCAACCTTCGCATTGACCAGAATGATTTGGAAGGCAAAGAAGACCATGAACAGCTTCTTTATGCTGGGACTTACCATTCCGATTCATGCATCCATCGTACCGATTTATACCACCTTATCCAGACTTCATCTGCTGAATACTTATTTGGCTTTGATTATTCCTTATGCGGCATTTTCATTGGCCATGGGTATCTTAATCTGTACCGGATTTATGGCAGATATTCCCATGGATTTGGATGAAGCGGCATGTATCGACGGCTGTGGAACCTGGGGGATTTTCTTCCGTATTATTGTACCGCTTATGAAACCCGCAGTGGCAACCGTATCCATCTACACCTTCTTACAGTGCTGGAACGAGTTGATGTTTGCAAACATTTTTGTAAGCGATTCCGTACATAAAACTTTGCCGGTAGGTGTTCAGGCATTATCCGGTCAGTATATGACAGAATGGGGTCCTATCGGAGCGGCATTGGTGCTTGCAACCTTCCCTACCTTGATTTTCTATGCATTCTTCAGCAAGAAGATTCAGGACAGTTTTATCGCAGGTGCGGTAAAAGGTTAATTGCATATGGTGAAAAGTTGGCCCGGCGTATTTGCCGGGCCTTTTCTTATGGTTTCAAACTAAATTTTGCACCCATCGGCGCGCAGAGAGTGCTTTCCGCTCTTTGTTCTGCAAAAGCAGAAGGATTCGTTGAAAAAATACGAAAAAAATGATAGGATTTATGTAGAATAAAAAATACTGAACAAATTTTTCTTTCGAGGTTTTTCATGGCAAAAGTTTTTTTAACCCCAAAAGTGAATAAAGGTAACACCCGAAAAACCCTTCAGAAAACCATTGTGGCTTTGGTTGGAATTCTGATTGGGCTTTTTATTGTGCTTTTTGCCATTTCAACGTTCATTATCGGCAAGAAGTCCAATGATGAATTCAAGAAACAAACAGCGGAAACGGCAGTAAATAATGCAGTATATACCTTGGAAGGAAGCTTGACAAACTACAATTATCTGACTCGTTTGCTGATGGTAAATGAGCGGATTGTGGAATATTTGAAGGCAGAAGAACCTACCCGTGACCAAATTTATGAGGCCAGACACGGCATTTATGAAATCCAGAATCTGTATAGTTATATTGATTCGGTTTACATTTTTCGAAACGATGGGGAATATGTAGGCACCGAGCGTGCGGTTTATGAGATTGACATGGAAAGTGAAGAAAAGGACCACATTTTAGAGGCTTTCGGTTCTACTGTGATAACCATTAACGGAAACGGAATGATTATAAAGTCAGACGAGGAACCATTATTAACACTGGCCAGAGCGGTCTATGACATCAATTCGCAGAAACTGATTGGAATGCTGTTTATGAATGTGTCCGGACAGTTTTTTGAGGATGCGTTGATTAAAACCAGTAAAGAAGACTTATGTATCATGGACCGTAACGGGGTGATTCTTTGCGGAAACAAAGAACTGGCGGAGTATGTCGGTTTGATTGAATCGAAGGAAATGACCTTTGATGAGATTGAACTGGGCGGAACGAGGAAAATTTTGGCTGCAACAGAGGGCTTTGAGCCGCTTTTGGTACTGGCCGCCTGCGGAACGACTACCAGGACCATATCCCTCAGCTTTTGGATTGCTATTTTTATTCCCTTTACCGCATTTATTCTGGTCATTACATTGTTTTACCTATTTTTGAAAGCCAATATTGCACGCCCCATCGGACAGCTGACAGAGGCCATGGAGCAGACAAAATCTTCGGGATGGCTGAAAAAACTGGATGCCCGGATGCCGGATAATGAGCTGGGAGAGCTTTCGGAAAGCTATAACTCGCTGATTGAATATTTGAATGAATTGTTTAACCAACAGATTGAAAATGAAAAGCTTATTCAAAAGGTGGAAATGCGGGTTTTACAAGAACAGATCAAACCCCACTTTTTATACAATACGCTGGAAACCATCAGTTATATGGCGGTGCAGGAAAAGGCGGAGAATACCCATGATGCGTTGGAGATTTTGGGCAATTTCTACCGGAATTTCTTAAACAACGGAAACCGGGAGATTACCCTGAAAAGAGAACTGCGTATTACGCAGGACTACTTGTCCTTGCAAAAGCTTCGTTATGGAGAAGCTTTTACCGACTGTTATGAAATAGAGGAAGAGACTTTGGATTGTATGATTCCCAAGCTGATTTTACAGCCCTTGGTGGAAAATGCAATTTATCACGGCATCCGGCCCAAGGGGGAGGAAGGTGTGATTCGGATTCGGACTTTCCGACAGCAGGAAGATTTGCACATTCAGGTATACGATACCGGTGTGGGAATGGACGAGGAACAAATACAACTGGCGTTGGCAAAGCAGACCGGGGACTCAAAAGATCCCGGATTTGGCTTGGCCGGCACCATTCATCGTATTCGGTTTTTCTGTAACGATCCGGATGCGGTTCGTATTCGCAGTGAACGAGGCGAGTTTACGGAAATCGAAATTGTGATTCCAAAGGTTTGGAGAAACAGAGAGGAGAACAGTCATGTATAGAGTCATGCTGATTGATGATGAAACTTCTGCCCGCAGATTATTGCAGGAATCCATTGACTGGAAAGCTCTGGATATGGAAATTGTTGGGGAAGCGGCCAGTGGTATCGAGGCCATTAACATTATTGATGAGCTTTTGCCGGATATTATTTTTGTGGATATCAATATGCCTTTTATGAACGGGATTGAGTTTACCAAGCTGGCTACCGAGCGGTATAAGGAGCTGATGATTATTATTCTGACGGCTCACGATGATTTTGAGTATGCCAGACAATGTATTCGCCTTCCGGTGGTGGATTATATGCTAAAACCGATTGTCCGACAGGATGTGCTGGATGTACTTACCGGCGTAAAAGAAAAGCTGGATGCCAAGAAACCAAAGGATCCGGAAAAGGGAGCAGAGATTGCCGCATCCGCCATTGATCAGATTTGTCAATATTTGCAGGAGAACTTTACGGATTCCCAAATTAACCTGGCTTCTGTTGCACAGCAGTTCGGATTCAGCGCAAGCTACCTGAGTCGTAAGTTCAAACAGGAGAAGGGAAAAAGCTTTGTGGAATTCCTCATGGAGTGTCGAATGGAGCGGGCCATTGAACTGGCCGGCACCAATGCCAAAATGTTTTGTACGGCAGGTGATGTGGGAATTCCGGACCCCAATTACTTTGGACGGTGCTTTAAAAAGTATACCGGAATCAGTTATTCCGAGTATGTATCGAAATTGCATCAAGGATAATTGGGAAACATTCGAAAGTGCATTGACCGATGATAGGCTTCATTGGTATAATAAAAAGAGTGGCGTTTGCCGCAAACGGGGAAATAAAAAATAAAAACACGGGGGTTTTAAAATGGATTTAAAAAATGTGATTGATTGGGCGTTAAATGAGAGTTGTTCGGATATTCATATTACGGTGGGAACCAATATGGCTGTCCGTAAATTTGGTACCTTACAGATTATGCCTTGGGAGGTTACACCCAAGGAGTGTGAAGCGATGATTTATTCCATCCTGGATTCCAAGCAGGAGGAGTATGTAAAGGATGGCAATGACCTGGATCTTGGTTATATGTATCCCGATGGAATTCGTATCAGAGCAAACATTTATCATCAGAGAAATAACCTGGCAGCCAGCATTCGTTTGTTGAGACAGTCGATTCCTACCTTTGAGGAATTGGGACTTCCTCCGGTTGTTAAGAGTCTGGCAGAATTGCCAAGAGGTCTTGTACTGGTAACCGGACCTACCGGTTGCGGTAAGTCTACTACACTGGCTTCCATGGTAGATTATATTAACCGCAATACGCCCAGACATATTATGACCATCGAGGATCCGATCGAGTATATTTATCCTCACAACATGGCAATGATTCATCAGAGAGAAGTAGGCAAGGACGTAAACGGTTTTGCCACTGCACTCCGTTCCGCACTTCGTGAGGACCCGGATATCATTCTGGTAGGAGAAATGCGTGACTATGAGACCATTTCCGCAGCCATTTCCGCAGCAGAAACCGGACATCTGGTATTGTCTACCTTACATACTACCAGTGCGGCACAGACCGTAGAACGTATCATTGATGCCTGTCCTTTGGAGGGTCAGAATCAGTTGCGTTCTCAGATTGTCAATGTATTAAAGGGTGTTATTACCCAGCAGTTGATTCCGTTAAAGAACGGTACCGGACGAGTAATCGCTACCGAGGTCATGGTTGCCAACCCTGCAATCTGTAATCTGATTCGTGAAAATAAGACCATTCAGATTCCCAGCCTGATTCAGTCCGGAAAGAAGGAGGGTATGCACTCCTTAAATGACAGCCTGGTAGATTTGGTTCGTAAGAATAAGATTAACAGAGAGGATGCTCTCAGCGTATCCAACAATCCCGGTACAATTGAGACTTTGATTTAATCGGGCGGTAAGAAGCTACAGGAGCATGAAAAGCAAATTGCGGGAAAGAAGATTTCTTGCAAAACGGATTGAATAATTACGAAGTTTATGTTAGCCTAGGAAAGAACTGAGCTTTGAGAAGAAAGAATGAACTACAGGAGGTTTTGTATGGAACAGTACAAGCAGGAATTTATTGAATTTATGGTGGACTGCCAGGCGCTGAAGTTTGGTGATTTCACATTGAAGAGCGGAAGAAAATCTCCCTTCTTTATGAATGCAGGTGCGTATGTAACCGGTTCACAGCTGATGAAACTGGGGGAATATTACGCAAAGGCAATTCACGATAAGTACGGTGATGATTTCGATGTACTGTTTGGACCTGCATACAAGGGAATCCCCATCAGCGTGGTAACTGCAGTAGCTTACAGTCAGTTATATGGAAAGGAAGTACGTTACTGTTCCGACCGCAAGGAAGAGAAGGATCACGGCGCAGACAAGGGCAGCTTCTTGGGCAGTCCTTTAAAAGATGGCGACAGAGTAATCATGATTGAGGATGTGACTACCTCCGGAAAGTCTATGGAAGAAACCGTTCCCAAGGTAAAGGGTGCGGCAAATGTTACCATCGTTGGACTTATGGTTTCCTTAAATCGTATGGAAGTAGGTCTTGGCGGAGTAAAGGGTGCATTGGATGAAATTAAAGATACTTATGGATTTGACACTGCCGCAATTGTAAATATGGCAGAAGTTACCGAGCATCTTTACAACAAAGAATACAAGGGTAAGGTTTTGATTGATGACACCTTAAAGGCTGCAATCGATACTTACTATGAGACCTACGGCACGAAATAAGCTTTAAGTACTTGCAGAGAACAGACAGAGCATGGTAGAAAGCGAGGATTCCTATGGAAGAAAAAACCTATAAGACAATGGGCGTTACCGGCGCATGGAATATTGCACTTGGTGTGATTACCCTGGTAATCGGAATCGTAACCGGTGTGTTGTTAATAATTGGCGGAGCCAGATTACTGGCCGGAAAATCTAAAATATTGTTTTAAAAAGGATAAAGGTGTTTCCGCAGGGGAATGCCTTTCCTCTTTTGTGGAGAAGTTTTATGGCAGGTAAGAAAAAAAGAAAATATATTTATACCAATAAATCCCATCCCCAGGAAGCAATTTTTTCCGTGATTCTGGGGGCTATCAGCGGTATCTCCATGATGATTGTGGTTTATTTGTCCTACCTGCATGAGGGAGAAACCATTGCAGGTTACGGACTTACCGGATTTTTGGCGGTAGTGTTTTCTCTGATTGGTTTCGTATTAAGTTTGCGCTCTTTGGAACAAAAAGATATTTTTCGCTTTTTCGGAGTGCTTGGTTTGATTTTGAACCTATTGGTTTTGTTTGCGGTAGGTGGAATCGTATATATGGGTACAGTGTATTAAAGAGGTTATATATGGACGAAATGAATGTGTTTTTGAATGACCGAATTGAATTGGCGGCAGAACGAATCGGCCAGATTCGTGAGGAATCCATTGGGGATTCCAAACTTCAGGATTATTTTTATGCCATGGCAGATTTTTTGGGCCTGGTATTGGAGACAAAAGATTTTCTGGAAAAGGGTGGATTGAAAACTGCCTCCATAGAAGAATTGCAGCAAAGAAATGAAAAACTTTTTGCGGATATTTTGCCACAGAATTATGAGGAGAGTTACGGAAATCCGGACACCGCCTGCAGGAAGGTGGGCGACAGCTTTGGCCCCATGTTCAGCTTTTTGTATACAGAGCTTCGAAGCCTGATTGGATTTGTATACGAAAATGACCTGGAAGAAATTGCGATTCGCCTGGAACTGTTTTTGGAGGTATACAGTTGTTTTGCCTATGAATGGAATGAGAACCAGTCCATACCTGAGGCCGCAACCGTGCGGGAGATTTTGTACTGGTTTGTAAGTGATTACGCGGATATGGCGGCAGAGAAGAAGACAGCCGGACTGGTGACGGAAGGCAATCATTTCGCCGCAGATATCGTAAGAGAGGCAGACCTT
>DCGY01000090.1:23400-24234 GCA_002314715.1 Lachnospiraceae bacterium UBA1766
TATCTCTATGCTTACGGAGAATATGTCAGTGACAATGAGTTGAAACTGGCAGAATTTATGAATTCTCTTCCGGAGGAAACTATTGCCACAATGACGGATACCTATACCGAAGGGTATCGAATCGGTTTCGAGGTAACCGGAAAGGATTTGTCCAGGAAAAAGATTGTGGATGTCCGTTTCCGCGTAGGCTTTGAAAGAATGATTCGAAGAGCACTTTCAAACTTCGAAAAGATGGGACTTCGACCTGCTATGTATCGAAATCCCATCAGTATTTTGTATAATCCCACAATTTTTAAAACTGGATATTATGGTGGGGAAGCAAACCGTCAGTTTGAATTTGACCACAAGGATGACAAGGCACTGTTTTGGGACAAGAATTATATGAACCGTCGCCTGGAGGTGTCAAAAACAGCCTTTGAGGAATATAAGGAACAGGCATTGCTGTATGCAGGTCCTGCAGTGGTGGAAACCTTCGGTGAGAAGGATTTTGAACCCATTATTCATAAAAATGCCATTCATTTAAATGATAAGCAGAATGCCCTTTGGGTAGAATACAGAAGTGCAGCCGGAGAAATCCAGCGCCGGTACATCCTGGAGGAGGAACGAAGCTTTACCATTATCGCTTTCCCGATTCCTGAGGTGGGAGAGGTGTTTGAGGAGCTGTTTGCAGAGACCATTCGCATCAACACACTGGATTACAAATTGTATCAGGGCATTCAGCAGACCATTATCGATACCCTGGATACCGGTGTGGAGTGTAAAATTCTGGGAATGGAGGGCAATCACACCGATCTGACAGTGAAGCTTTGGCCTTTAAAGGACCCGGCCCGGGAA
>DCGY01000090.1:24243-35356 GCA_002314715.1 Lachnospiraceae bacterium UBA1766
TTGAAAACTGTGTGGCAGATGTAAATATTCCTGTGGGAGAAGTGTTTACTTCTCCGGTACTTACCGGTACAAACGGAGTGCTTCATGTAAGCCGCGTCTTCTTAAACGGTTTGGAGTATAAGGACCTGGAGGTTACCTTCCGGGACGGCATGATTGCGGACTACAACTGCAAAAACTTCGATTCCGAAAAGAAAAACAAAGATTTTGTGAAAGAGAATATTCTTTTCCGTCAGGAGACGCTTCCCATCGGAGAGTTTGCCATCGGTACCAATACCACTGCATATAAGGTGGCAGAGCGTTTGGGCGTGGAGGATAAGCTTCCCATTCTGATTGCGGAAAAGATGGGGCCTCATTTCGCGGTAGGAGATACCTGCTATTCCCACACCGAGGAGATTGCGGTATATAACCCGGATGGTAAGGAAATTGTGGCCAGAGAGAATGAATGTTCAAGACTTCGGGAGGAAAATCCACAGAAAGCATATTTTAACTGCCATACGGATATTACCATTCCTTACAAGGAACTGGGCCTCTTGGCGGTGGTGAGAGCGGATCAAACCCGGATTCCCATTATCGAAAAGGGACGGTTTGTCCTTCCGGGTACGGAGAAATTAAACGAAGCCCTGGATGAATAATTGAAGGATTTCAGCTTTTCGGAAACTTCGACATTTTTTTTGAAAAGCCTTGCATACAAACGCTATTTCTAGTAAACTATAGACTAGATATAGCGTTTTTGCGGTTTCGCGACAACAAAATAAGGAGGTTAGCTATCGTGGCTACAACAAATCAGAACAGTATTGTTTCAATTGTCATGGGAAGTGATTCCGACATGCCGGTTATGGCAAAGGCAGCAGATATTTTAGAGGAGCTTGGCATTCCTTATGAAATGACCATTATCAGCGCACACAGAGAGCCGGACGTATTCTTTGAATATGCAAAAACAGCAGAGGACAGAGGAATCAAGGTGGTTATCGCAGGTGCCGGAATGGCAGCTCATTTGCCCGGTATGTGCGCAGCGATTTTCCCTATGCCTGTTATCGGTATTCCGATGCATACAACTTCTCTGGGTGGTCGCGATTCTTTATATTCCATCGTACAGATGCCTTCCGGTATTCCGGTGGCTACCGTTGCGATTAACGGTGGTGCAAATGCAGGTCTTTTGGCAGCAAAGATTCTTGCTACATCCGATGCAGAGCTTCTTGCAAAGTTAAAGGCGTACTCCAAGAAGTTAAAGGAGCAGGTTGAGGCAAAGGATGCCAGATTAAAAGAAGTAGGATATAAAAATTATTAAGATAGAGTGAGGAGAAAATCATGGATTACAAGAAAGCTGGAGTTGATATTGAAGCTGGTTACAAGTCAGTGGAATTAATGAAGAAGTATGTACAGGAAACCTTCCGTCCCGAAGTAATGGGAGGAATCGGCGGTTTCTCCGGTGCATTCTCTCTTTCCACCATTAAGAATATGGAGGAGCCTATTTTATTATCCGGTACAGACGGATGCGGAACCAAGGTAAAGCTTGCGTTTTTGATGGACAAGCATGATACCATCGGTATTGATGCAGTTGCTATGTGCGTTAACGATGTAGCATGTGCCGGCGGTGAGCCTTTGTTCTTCCTGGATTATATCGCATGCGGTAAGAACTATCCGGAAAAGATTGCGGAAATCGTAAAGGGTGTTGCAGAAGGCTGTAAGCAGTCTGCTTGTGCACTGGTAGGCGGTGAGACTGCAGAGCATCCCGGACTGATGCCTGAGGATGAATACGATCTTGCAGGCTTTGCGGTAGGTGTTGCAGACAAGAAGGATTTAATTACCGGTGAAAATATCAAGGCAGGCGATGTTCTGGTTGGTATTGCTTCTTCCGGTGTCCATTCCAACGGATTCTCTTTGGTACGTAAGGTATTTGAGATGACCAAGGAAAGCTTGGATACTTATTATGATGAATTAGGCACCACGCTGGGAGAGGCTTTAATCGCTCCTACCATTATTTATGTAAAAGCAATGAAGTCTATCAAGGATGCCGGTGTAAAGGTAAAAGGCTGCAGCCATATTACCGGTGGTGGTTTCTATGAGAATATTCCCAGAATGCTTCCGGATGGCATCCGTGCCGTTGTAAAGAAGGACAGCTACGAAGTACCTGCTATCTTCAAACTTCTTCAGAAGAAGGGTGATATTGCAGAAGAAATGATGTACAACACCTATAACATGGGTCTTGGAATGGTACTTGCTATCGATCCCGCTGATGTAGATACTACGATCAAAGCAATCGAAGCAGCAGGCCAGAAGGCATTTATCGTTGGTAACTGTGAGAGCGGTGAAAAAGGAGTTACTTTATGTTAAGAGTAGTGGTTTGTGTATCCGGTGGCGGTACCAATCTGCAGGCTATTTTGGATGCGGTGGATGCCGGTAAAATCACCAATACAGAAATTGTGGGTGTTATTTGCAACAATGCAGGAGCCAAGGCATTGGATCGTGCGAAAAACCATAATATTCCCGGAATTTTAATCAGCCCCAAGGATTATGCGGACAGAGAAGCGTTTCATACCGCCTTCCTGGACCGGATGAATGAACTGAAGCCGGATTTGATTGTACTTGCCGGTTTCCTGGTAAAGATTCCGGATGCCATGACAGCAGCTTATTCGGGCCGGATTATCAATATCCATCCTTCCCTGATTCCTTCCTTCTGCGGAGTGGGCTTCTATGGGCTGAAGGTGCATGAGGCAGCTTTGGCACGTGGCGTGAAATACACCGGTGCTACCGTACATTTCGTAAATGACGGTATGGATGAGGGACCGATTATTGCACAGCAACCGGTGGCTGTTATGCAGGGAGACACTGCGAAAGAGCTTCAACAGCGTGTTATGGAGCAGGCAGAGTGGATTTTGTTGCCACAGGCAATAGATGATATCGCAAATAATCGAATTGAAATTGTAGATGGACATGTAGTACGTAAATAAACTAAAGCGAGGACGTAACATGAAGGTTTTGATTGTAGGTGGCGGTGGTCGTGAACACGCGATTGCAGTCAGTATGAAAAAAAGTAAGCGTGTGGATGCACTGTATTGTGTACCCGGTAATGCCGGTATCGCTCAGATTGCAGAATGTGAGCCTTCCATTGGCGTAATGGAATTTGACAAAATCGTGGCTTATGCAAAGGAAAAGGCAATTGATCTTGTATTTGTAGCACCGGACGATCCCTTGGTTGGTGGTCTTGTAGATGCCTTGGAGGCGGCAGGTATTCGTGCCTTTGGTCCCAACAAGGCAGCGGCAATCCTGGAAGGAAGTAAGGCTTTCTCCAAGGATTTGATGAAAAAATACAACATTCCTACCGCGGCATATGAAACCTTTGATGATCCGGATAAGGCAATCGCTTATTTGGAAACAGCCGATATGCCTATTGTATTAAAGGCAGACGGTCTGGCACTTGGCAAGGGCGTTTTGATCTGCAACACCCTGGAAGAAGCAAAAGCAGGTGTAAAAGAGATTATGATGGACAAGCACTTCGGAAGTGCGGGAAATCGGATGGTTATTGAGGAGTTTATGACCGGCCGTGAGGTTTCCGTATTGTCCTTTGTAGATGGTAAAACCATTCGTACCATGACTTCCGCACAGGACCATAAGCGCGCGAAGGATGGAGACCAGGGTTTGAATACCGGTGGTATGGGTAACTTCTCACCCAGTCCTTTCTACACAGAGGAAGTGGATGCGTTCTGTAAGAAATATATTTACCAGGCTACCGTGGATGCCATGGCGGCAGAGGGAAGAACCTTTAAGGGTGTAATCTTCTTCGGTTTGATGTTGACACCCAAGGGACCTCGTGTTTTGGAATACAATGCAAGATTCGGTGATCCGGAAACACAGGTTGTTCTTTGCAGAATGAAAAATGATATTATGGATGTTGTGGATGCTTGTATCGATGGCACCCTGGATCAGGTAAACCTGGAGTTTGAAGACAATGCGGCAGTTTGTGTGGTACTTGCCTCCGACGGATATCCTCTGGCCTATGAAAAGGGCTTTGAGATTACCGGTCTTGAGAACTTTGAGGGAAAAGAGGATTATTTCTGCTTCCATGCCGGAAGTAAGTTTGATGCGAACGGCCGTGTCGTTACAAACGGCGGACGTGTACTTGGCATCACCGCAAAGGGAGCTACCTTAAAGGAGGCCCGTGCAAAAGCATATGAAGCAACAGAATGGGTAAACTTCGGTAACAAATATATGCGTCATGACATCGGTAAGGCGATTGACGAAGCATAAGGGGAACCGCGAGGGAGAAAGCATATGATGAGAAGCAACAGTATTCAAAAAGATAGAACAATGTTTCGGGTAATCGGAACAGTGATTTTTGCGATTTTATTGATTTTATGCGTTGATAAATTCGCATTGATCGGTCAGGCTGCAGATACCGTAAAAATTAAGGTGGCCGGTGCGAACATTCGTAAAGAAGCAACTACCGACAGTGAAATCGTCGGCAATGTAAAAAAGGATTCAGAGCTTACCGTTTTGTCTCAGGTAACTGCGGCAGACGGAAAAGTATGGTATCAGGTAAAGGTGGATGCTAACACCAACGGCTATATTCGTTTTGACCTGGTAAATTTCATTGCAGATACCGGTGCAAATCAGACCACCGGAGGAAACACCGGCACCACTACTCCGATTAACAATGCGAATGTGACGGAGGTTGTTCCTGTAAGCGGAACCGTGAAAGGAGCAGAAACCGTTCGCGTCAGAAGTGATGCAGACACGAAGTCAAACGATAATGTGGTGGCTTCCGCAAAGAAGGGTACTGCACTCACCGTAACCGGTACTACTTCCGCATCCGACGGAAAAACCTGGTATCGTGTAAAGTTTGTGGAAGACGGCAAGGAAATCAACGGCTTCATTCGTGCGGATTATATTGAACTGGCAGGCGAATTAAAGGAGCCTGTTGTAGAAGATCCCGTAGAGGAAAAGAAGGAAGAAGAAAAGAAAGAAGAGCAGACCGTAGTAGAGACTCCGGTTGTAGAGAAAAAGAAATTCGAAGTGCAGTTCGATAAGAACGAAGCAAAGTGGATTTTGATCAACAATGAGCAGATGGTCAGCTATGATGTAGAGCAGGTACTACAGGCTGCTACCGAGAATGCAAAGCTTTATCTGTCCGAGCACAACAAGGTTGGCACGCAGAAGATTGTCATTATTATTCTGGTATGTCTCCTGTTATTATTGGCCGGTGTAATCGGGTTCCTGGTATACAAGATGAAGGATGCAATGGATGCAGCTTACATCGCACAAGTGGAAAAAGAAACCATGAAGAGACGTACTGCCGACAGACCGGATGGACAGAAGGCTAGTCGCCCGGCTCCCGAAAACGGAGAGAAAAAGAAAGTGAACCCGGAGCAGAGACCTCAGGGGGGACAGAGACCCCAGGGACAAAGACCGGAAGGAGCGAAACCCGCAGGAACAAGACCCGCAGGAGCAAGACCCGCAGGAGCAAGACCTGCAGGTGCAAGACCCGACGGCACCAGACCCCAGGGACAAAGACCTGCCGGTGTGAGACCGGAAGGTGCAAGACCGCAGGTTGAGCAACCGAAAACAGTAGCTCCCGCAGCGGAGAAAGTTCCCACAGAAGCACCCGCTTCAAAGGAAGCTCCTGTAACAGAGCCTGTAAAGAGAGTGGAAGCTCCTGCAGAGGAGAAGGTGGTAGAAGTTATTGAGCCTACCGTGAAGCCTGCTGAAAAAGCGCCCTTGAAGGAAGCACCTCAGAAAGAGGCCGGATGGAAGTCCAAAAACTTCGCACAGGATGACGATGAATTTGAGTTCGAGTTCTTGAATTGGAACGGTGACGACGATAAATAAAACACAATCAGACCGGTAGGGAAAGAAACCTACCGGTCTATTAATTTCTTCTAAACTTTTTGCCCCATTCATTGACACGGCTTTATGACTGTTATATCATAAGTATAACAAATTACCATTCCATTTTGGCGCAAGCCGGGAACAAAGTGAGCACTGACTAGAAGTGCAGGAATGAGGAAATAATGATAATTGAGATTGATTTTAGCAGCGATGAAGCCCTTTATCTGCAGCTTCGAAATCAAATCATTTTGGGAATTGCTACCGCCCAGTATCGGGAGGGAGATTCCCTGCCAAGTGTGAGACAACTGGCGGAAACCATCGGCATTAACATGCATACCGTAAACAAGGCGTATACTGTTTTGAAGCAGGAAGGCTATGTAAAGGTGGACCGCAGAAAGGGAGCTGTCATCGCACTGGACATTGACCGCATGCGGGCACTGAATGATGTGCGAAGAGAATTGCAGGTGCTTCTGGCGAAAAGCAGTTGTAAAAACATAACCAAAGCAGAAATTCATCAATTGATTGATGAAATATATGATGAATATAACAATGGAGGTCTTGGCTGATGCAATACAATTTTACAAATAATGCAAAAGAAGCCTTGGCGTTGGCAGAAAAATGTGCCAAAAAGTCGAAACAGGGATATATTGGCACAGAGCATATTTTGGTAGGTCTGATCAAAGAAGGCAGTGGTGTGGCAGCCCGAATGCTGACCAATCACGGCGTGGATGCGGAGAAGGTTACGGAGCTGATTAAAGAGTTGATTGCCTTTGAAACAGGGGCTCCCGTGGCAGAGCGGGAAGGTTATTCTCCCAGAGCCTCACTGATTTTGGAGGAGGCACATAATCAGGCCGTTCGATTTGGACAAAAGGAAGCCGGTACGGAGCATATTTTATTGGCAATGTTGAAGGAAGGCGAGAATGTTGCAGTACGTCTTCTAAATACCTTAAATGTCAATATTCAAAAGCTTTATGTGGATACCCTGCAGGCTATTGGGCAGGACGGGAATCTGTACAAGGAAGATTTGGGCAAGAAAAACAGCGGAAAGCAAAAGCCTACAACTCTGGCACAGTACAGCAGAGATTTAACTGCCATGGCCAGAGAAGGTCGATTGGATCCGGTGGTAGGAAGAGAGGATGAAATCCAGCGCGTAATTCAGATTCTCAGCCGTAGAACCAAGAATAACCCTTGCCTTATCGGAGAACCCGGCGTGGGTAAAACCGCGGTAGTGGAAGGAATTGCCAGAAAAATTGTCTCCGGCGAAGTGCCCTTTACCGTGGCCAATAAGCGTGTAATGACATTGGATCTATCTGCAATGGTAGCCGGAAGCAAGTACCGTGGAGAATTTGAAGAGCGTATTAAAAAGCTGATCAAAGAAGTGACCGATGACGGAAATATTATCCTGTTTCTGGATGAACTTCATACCATTATCGGTGCGGGAGGCGCAGAGGGAGCAATTGATGCTTCCAACATTTTGAAGCCTTCTTTGGCCCGTGGCGAGATTCAGTTGATCGGTGCCACTACCATCGCGGAATACCGCAAATATATCGAAAAGGATGCCGCTCTGGAGCGTCGTTTCCAACCGGTAAATGTAGAGGAGCCTACTCCGGAAGAAGCTATTCGTATTTTGGAAGGCGTAAAAGGCAAATACGAAGAGTATCACAACGTCATCATTTCACAGGAAGCGGTGGAGGCAGCCGTACGTTTGTCTGCCCGGTATATCAACGACAGAAACTTGCCGGATAAGGCCATTGACCTGATTGACGAAGCTTCTGCCAGCGCCAGATTGTATGCTACCGAGAATAACGGTAAGCAGAAAGAACTGAAGGATGCCATTGATTCCCTGGATCAGCAGATTGAAAACGCCGTTCGTACAGAGGCGTTTGCGCAGGCAGTAGAATATAAAAATCAGCAAAAGGAACTTATCAGAAAATATGACCGTATGCTGAAAAATAAAGAGAAACAGGAAAAGAAAAACCAGATTGTTATCGGGGAAGAAGAAATTGCCAGAGTTGTGGCAATGTGGACCAAGGTACCGGTGACCAAGCTGGCGGAAAAAGAAAGCGAACGTTTGCTGAAGTTGGAGAGCGTTTTGCATAAGCGTGTCATTGGACAGGAGGAAGCAGTTACTGCGGTGGCCCGTTCTATGCGACGTGGCAGAGTAGGCTTGAAGGATCCTAACAGACCCATTGGTTCGTTCCTGTTTTTGGGTCCCACCGGTGTGGGAAAAACGGAGCTTAGCAAGGCTTTGGCGGAGGCAATGTTTGGCTCGGAGGATGCCATTATCCGTGTGGATATGTCCGAATATATGGAGGGACACTCCGTATCCAAAATGATTGGTTCGCCTCCCGGTTATGTGGGCTTTGAGGAAGGCGGTCAGCTGTCCGAAAAGATTCGTCGCAATCCGTATTCGGTGGTGCTGTTTGACGAAATTGAGAAGGCCCATCCGGATGTATTTAATGTATTGTTGCAGGTACTGGATGACGGACATATCACCGATTCCAAGGGACGTAAGGTCAGCTTCAAGAATGCGATTCTTATTATGACCTCCAACGCAGGGGCACAGCGCATCGTAGATCCCAAGAATCTGGGATTTGCCGCTTCCAAGAGCGAAGAGAAGGATTACGAAAAGATGAAATCCTCCGTTATGGAAGAGGTAAAGCATTCCTTTAAGCCGGAATTTATTAATCGTATCGATGATATTATTGTGTTCCATCCATTAAACAAGGACAACATGAAGAGTATCATTTCCTTGCTTTCCAAAAACCTTTGCAATCGCTGTGAGGCTCAGCTGAATATTAAGCTGACCATGAGCAATGCCTTAAAGGACCACCTGGTAGAGAAGTATGCGGATGCCAAAATGGGTGCCCGACCGTTAAAGAGAGCGATCCAATCCGTGGTAGAAGATGCCATGGCAGAGGAGATTCTGACCAAGCGTATTTTACCGGGCGACAGTGTGACTGCAGGCATTAAAAACGGCAAGGTAACTTTTACAAAGAAAGCGTAAATATCTGTAGAAAAAAAGGGAAAAATGTAGTATAATAATTCCATACTACATTAGGAGGACAACGGGATGGCAGTAGTAAAAGAATTACTTCGTAATGAAGAAAACGGAACAATCAGTTTTGGTAATCATACGTTGAATGAAAAGGCAAAGCTTGACAATTTTAAGTCTGCCGGAGATTTGTTAAAAGTTAAAACCTATAAAGAAATTACAAAGCTTGAGAAGAACGGTGGATTCTTGTATGAGTCCGTTCCCGGAACAAGCGTACTTCAGTTCAAAGAGGAAGAAAACAAGGTTAGCTTCATCGTGGAAGGCGATGCGGATGCACAGATTACAATCGGTTTGAAGGATGAAACCGAGTATGAAGTTTTCATTGACAACAAGAGCGTAGGTGTTATGAAAACGGTTATGGGTGGCAAGCTTAGTCTTAGTGTGGAACTGGAAAACAAGGAAGAAGTTTCCGTAGAAATTAAACAGGCATAAGAGTAGTATTGGGAAGGCCGTCCAAGTGACGGCCTTTTGTTTTAGGGAGAAAAGAGTTTCAATGGCAAAAGGAAAAATGACATCCGTTTTTTTCTGTAAGGAATGCGGATATGAGTCCTCCAAATGGATGGGACAATGCCCCGGATGCAGGGAGTGGAATACGCTGGTAGAAGAAACCGTCAGTAAGTCGGATTTGAAGGCGGGCGCTACCATTCGAAAGAATGGACTTCGGGAGAAGCCTTGCGTCCTCAGCCAGGTGACCATCCAAAAGGAAGATAAATTACAGACAGGTATTGCGGAACTGGATCGTGTTCTGGGTGGTGGAATCGTACAGGGGTCTTTGACCTTGGTAGGTGGCGACCCGGGTATCGGTAAGTCCACCCTGTTACTGCAGGTATGTAAAGAACTGGCAGAAGGGGGCCATAAGGTGTTATATATTTCCGGTGAGGAATCCAATGTGCAGATTAAGATGCGTGCGGATCGAATCGGACAGTTTCACGAGAATATGCTTTTGTTCTGCGAGACTTCTTTGGAAATTATTGAGGAAACCATTCGGGATACCAAGCCGGAAGTGGTGGTGATTGACTCCATCCAGACCATGTATAGCGATCAGGTATCCTCTGCGCCGGGAAGCGTTGCCCAGGTAAGAGAGGCCACCGCCATCTTATTACAGTTGGCCAAGGGCCTGATGGTGTCTATTTTTATCGTGGGCCATGTAACCAAGGAGGGCACGGTGGCAGGACCCAGAGTGCTGGAGCATATGGTGGATACGGTGTTGTATTTCGAGGGAGACAGACATGCTTCTTATCGAATTCTCCGCGGGGTGAAAAATCGTTTTGGTTCCACCAATGAGATTGGTGTCTTTGAGATGAAAGAGCAGGGTCTGGAGCAGGTGCAGAATCCCTCGGAGTATATGCTAAACGGAAGACCGGAGCATGCCAGTGGTTCGGTGGTTTCCTGTTCGATGGAGGGAACCAGGCCCCTTTTGATAGAGATTCAGGCCCTGGTTTGTCACAGTAATTTCGGTATTCCCCGCAGACAGACCATCGGTACGGATTTTAATCGTGTGAATTTGCTGATGGCAATTCTGGAGAAACGCTCCGGCTTGCAGTTGGCAGGCTGTGATGCTTATGTGAACATTACCGGTGGCTTAAAAATCAACGAGCCGGCCATTGATTTGGGAATCGTATTGGCTGTGGTATCCAGTTTCCGAAACATTTCTTTGGACGAAAAGCTGGTAGCCTTCGGCGAAGTGGGATTAAGCGGTGAAGTACGTGCGGTGAGCATGGCCAAACAGAGAGTGCAGGAAGCGGAAAAACTGGGATTTACCACCTGTATCCTACCGGCAGCCTGTGGAAAAGATATAAAGTCTACCGATAAGATGAAAATTATCACTGTGTCTTCCGTACAGGAAGCCATCGATGCAGTGGTATAGGGGACGGTGTCTTCGGCCTTCGGTTCCGTCCCCGGTGACCGCACTTTGTGGCTTCGGAAAGGTTACTTGATGTGGTGGCGAGATATTGGAGATATATTTTTGAAAAGATGTTGACAAAGGAGATACAATCTGTTAACATAAACGAGGTCGGAAGATTCGATATAAAATACGGATTGTGAACAAGATTGTGAACGCCGAAGTCGAAAGTCCGAAAAAGCCAGTAAATAGAGGAATAGTACAGCGGTAGTGCGGCGGTCTCCAAAACCGTTAACGGGGGTTCGATCCCCTCTTCCTCTGCTAAAAGGGAATGTTGGTTACAACATTCCCTTTTTTGTAGTCTGCTAACAAAACCAAGCGCCTGCAAA
>DCGY01000037.1:0-18239 GCA_002314715.1 Lachnospiraceae bacterium UBA1766
CGGGAGATTTTAACAGTTCTATTGATAAAATTATGGAAGATTATCAGGCAAACATCTGGTATACCTCTTATCGTTGTGGTCTTTTGGAATTAAGTCCATCGTCCTTCAGTAATTTGTTTGATATTTGCAATGTGGAGAAAAAAGGCACCAATACCGTGAAACTGTGGAATGGACTTCTATATATTGGCGCTGATGATGGCCTTTACATACTGGATGAAGAAAGATCCTGCAGTGTAGAGAGTCCGTTTACAGAATTATTTCAGGGGAAAATCATTCGTGCCTTGAATGTGGATTCGCAGAATAATCTGTGGGTAGCTACGGATACAGAGGGCTTCTATGAGATTGTCTCAGAAGATGAGATATACAATTATAGTCTTGAAAATGGACTTCCTTCCAAAAGAGCAAGATGTACCATTGAATTACCGGATGGAAGCATCGCGGCATCTACTTATTCCGGCATTTCCTTTATCCGTGATTATGAGATTGTTTCTACGTTGAAGAACAACGAGGAAATGAAGCCGGCCTATGCATTGTGCCTGTTGGCTGTGGATGAGCATACTGTATTTGCAGGAACAAACGGAGACGGAATCTGCATTATCAAGGACGGGCAGGTGGAGACCTACATCACTCATCAGGATGGACTTCCATCCGGGGTAATCCTGAATCTGTACAAGGACAAATCCGGTGATGGATTTTTCGTACTCTCAGGCAGTGGTCTTTGTTACATGTATCCGGACTATTCCATCAGAGAATTTGAGGAATTCCCTTTTTACAACAACACCGATTTGTTTCAAACCACAAGAAATGATGTCGTAATCCTGTCCACCGCAGGAATCTATATCGTGAATTATGACGAGCTGATGTCTTTCGGACCGATGAATGTCCATCACCTGGATGGAAAGATGGGTCTGCCCGGAAGTGTAGCCAGTAACGCACGAAACTACATGACAGACGATGATATTCTGTATTTTGCAGGCAATACCGGCATATACAAGCTGGACTGCGGTGATTGTGCGCTCGGGGTCGATTCCTACAAGATCAACATGAAATCGGTATTGCTGGACAAAACAAAATCCGATGTGACTGTAAACAGAGAGATATTCGTTCCGGCCGGGACAAAGAAGGTTACGTTGGCTCTGGAACTGTATAACTATACAACTACCGATCCCTATATCCGATTCTTTTTGACGGGTGTCGACGACGAACCTTCTATGGTTCTGGCAAGTGAATTACAGGAGATTTCTTATTTCGATATTCCGAGCGGAAGCCATTCCTTTGTCGTAGAAGTGTTGGATTCGGCAGATCAGACCTCCGTTTTGGGAAGCTATACCTATATTGTGGAGAAAAGTAAGGAAGCCTATGAAAACTCGGCATTCATCACATTTTTTCGATTAGGCGTTGTTCTTGTTGCACTGACGATTGTGTGGATTGTGACCAACATTCCATTAACAATTATGCACAAAAGAACTGAGAACGAGCTTGGCAAAAAGGAGGTTGAGCGCAAAACCACAGAGAAAATGCTGGATAAAATGATTAAAACCTTGGCTTCCAGCATCGATGCGAAGGACGAATATACACATGGTCATTCTGAGCGAGTGGCAAAGTATGCCCTGAAGCTGGCACAGGCCATGGGTCTGTCAAGCAAGGAATGCAAGGAAGTCTTCTATGCCGGCCTGCTCCATGATGTGGGAAAAATTGCAATCCCGGATCAGATTATCAATAAAGCAGGAAAGCTCACGGATGAGGAATTCGCTGTGATTAAATCGCATCCAGGACGAGGAAGTCAGATTTTGTCTCAGGTAGAAGATATGCCATATCTTTCCATCGGAGCGAAATATCATCATGAGAAATATGACGGCTTTGGTTATCCTTGTCACGTAAAGGGCGAGGAAATTCCTCTTCTTGCGAGAATTATTGCCGTTGCCGATTCTTATGATGCGATGACTTCAAAGAGAAGCTACCGCGACATTTTGAAACAAAATATTGTAAAGCAGGAGATCTGGAAGGGAATTGGAACACAGTTTGATCCGAAGATCGCAAAGCATATGATTGCTCTCATTGATGCAGATGTAAATTATGATATGCGTGAAAAGGATGACGAGAAATACGAGACGATTAATGAAATTCAAACAAATGAATTTTGGGAAGATTACAATGCAATCAGTAAGCCATCCGAAGAAAAAGTGATGTCTGCGCCAGACATTAAGTATTTCGGAGAATTCATTTGTATGACCGACCAATGGATGAAACCTGTCAGGATAACTGAAATAGTAGCGGAAAAAACCGAAGTGAAGTTTATCTCTACGACCGATGAAGAAGCAGAGTATATCTGGAATGTACCTAGTTTATTTCTGTACACCTCCGATGACGGAGAACCGGTGGGAGAGAATTATAAGGAACTGGCGGTGTTCAGGTGTGCAGGCTACAGTTGGAAAGCAAGTGATACGGTTAGCGAAGAGGACAAACTCATCCGAAAGGAAGCGTTCGTGGATTGGAAGAATTGGCTTTCCAAGAACAAGGAAGGTCTTGCGTATCGCATTACGATTCAAAGAGAAGGAAATGTCATTTCTCTCCTCATTGAGAATGACCTGATTGATGTTACCGGAAAGGTAGAACTTCCGGGCGACTACAAGGCACCGGTATATGTTTCCGTATCCGGTGAAAAATGTATCATTACAGATATCCGGGTAACCAATGATTATGCCACTGAGAGTGGACTGTGAGATATAAATAATTTTAAGAATGAGAGACAGTATTATTATGAAGAAGTTTTTTTGCGTAAGTAATAGGATACTATTATTGATTGCCGGAATTGTATGGTTGATAGCAGGATTTAATGTGGCAAGACTTGGAGTTCTGTCATATCTAATAATAACTTTCCATTGGTATTATATATTGTTGTCAATTATAGTTTTTTGTGCATTTGGAGCTATGTTCTTTAAAATGACTGTAAAGCATACAAAAAGGATAGCATCCTATAGGGACAAAATGCCATTTTGGTATTTTTTTGATGTCAAGTCTTATATTATTATGGCCTTCATGATGAGTGGAGGAATTGGATTCCGTGCGGCAGGCATCTTTCCGGATGTATTTGTTGCTTTCTTTTATAGCGGATTAGGATGTGCGCTATCTTTGGCAGGTATCGTATTTTTGATAAGGTTCACTGCTTATAAAGAGTAGCAGAAATCAAATCCGTGGAAGATAATAATGAAAAAAGGACTAAAATGAATGCCCATGAATATTAACAATATTCATGGGCATTTTTTATGAATTAGTCAGGATTTTGAAGCTTGAATACTTATAACTTGTAGAAATCAATTGCCTCTGCCATGTTATCATTAACAGATCGCATTTCCTGGGTAGAAGCCTGTGTGTCGGAGCATGCGGTCATAACAATCTGGCAGGATGCGGATACTTCTTCTGCGGAAGCTCCCAATTCTTCGGAAATAGCACTAAGCTCTGTGATAGCGGAGTTCATTTCATCCTTAATGGAGTCCAAATTATCCTTCATATTGTTGATGGTCTCAATCTCACTGATAGAAGATTCAACTGATTCGGAAAGAAGAAGGAATTTCTGCTGAGTGGATTTAATCTCAAGCTGTTCTTTCTGAATAACTTCATATACCTTGTTGGACAAATCTACCGTATGGTTGGACAATACAATAATATTATCAATGATGTTCTTGATTTCCTGTGCGGACTCGGCGGATTCATCTGCCAAGCTTCTGATTTCATCGGCAACAACGGCAAAGCCTCTTCCGGATTCTCCGGCGCGGGCTGCTTCGATGGAAGCGTTCAAGGAAAGCAGGTTTGTCTGTGCTGCGATGGATTCAATTGCCTGTACTGCATTATTAATGTGAGCAATTGCAGCGTTGGTTTCGTTTACCTTTGCGGTAATATCCTGAACGGCTTCAACAGATTCATTTGAACTGTTCAGTACAGAGTGCATACTTTCGCTTGCTTCCAAATTAACTTTTTTAATGGAATCGGAAGATTCATGCAACTTTGTGACATTTTCGTTTAAGGTTTCGATGCTTTCATCCAATTCACTGACCTTATTGGACATATCCTGAACATTTTCCGCTACTGACTGGGAAGTGGTTGCTACCTCATCAATTGCCTTGCTGATTTGTGAGATGGAGCTAACATTATTGGCAGTCTGCTCATCTACATAAATAATAGAGGAGTTCAGGGCACTTGCAGAATTCTTTACATTGGCCATGGAAGCATTCAAAGATGACTTCAGGTTTTGGAAAGCAGTGATGATATTATCGGTATCCGATATCACGGAGCGAGCATCACACTCTACGGTTACGTCACCTGTACTTAAGGTCTTGATTGCTTTTGAAATGGAAGCCAGCGGTTTTGAAATGGCATTTGCAATAAAAATACAAAGCAGAATCAAAAGAACGATACAAACTACGCAAACCACCACGGTAATTATAATGACACGATAAATATCGGACATAACATCGGAAACATTTGCTGCAATAACGGCGATATATTTGGTGTCATTGCTGAGATAGTATGCACCGTATTTCTCTCCGCCGTCATAGCTGTACTCAAGGTGTCCGTTATCAAGAGACTTTCCGTCGGAAAGATCCTGAACCAGATTATTTATAGCATCATTTTCGACCGGCAAACCTATTTTTTCTGTATCCGGGTGATATAACATATTTCCCTGGAAATCAGTGAAATAAACATATGCGGATTCAAGCCCCAATGAGGAAACATCACTGTAATGAACGGCAATGTTGTTTACAAAAGTTCCGGCACCTACGTATCCGATCGGAGTGTGATTTTCATCATAAACAGCAATATACATGGAAATGATGAGCTGTCCGGAAGCAGGAGAGGTAATGATTCCTACATTATAAACACCATCGGCACTCTTCATGGCGTTACGAAGTTCTTCCAAACGAGCTCCTTCACGCATAACCTTTCCGATAACAGGTGCTGCGGGATGGGTTAATACCTTGGAATTCCAATCGGCAATGTAAATACCTTCCCAACCGTCTAATTTATTATAGAAGTTAACGGTGTATTCCTGAGCTCGTTGAGCCAGTTCCTCATCCTCCGGATTTTTGAGATAGTCGATGACGATGGGGGACTGAATAAAGCCTTCCAGGATTGTTTCATTCAGTTCATTGGCATTGTCAAATGCAACGCCGGTTTGCGTAATCAGCGCAGACATGGAATTATAGGTAGATTCCTTTAACTGTTTGCAGCTGGTACTCAGCAGTATTCCACAGATAATTACCGCAAAAATAATCATTGGAACAATAGATAGAAGAATGAGCGTGAATTTCATGCTCATTTTCTTTTTGTTAGAATTTTTCATGGCAAATTCTCCTTTTCTCAAATGAGACATACCTAATTGTATCATAAAATACAAAATAAGGCACTATATTTCTGAATATTTGTTATTTTTTGTTTTGCGTTTTATCATTCTGAGCAAATCTGCTCGATATCAACTTTCAGTTCATAGGAATGCTCTGCGGGAGATGCTACATTAGAAGTACAGAGGGCAAGAAAGAAACGAGGCTCTCTATTGACTGAAAAAACAGAAAATGGAGGAGAAAATTATGAAAGAGCAGAATTACTTACAGGTGCCGAATGGAACACTGATTTTAGGAGAAAATCAGTATTATTCCAGAAACTGTTACAAAACACAATTAAATAATAATGTAGTTGTTGTTGGAACCTCCGGAGCCGGAAAAACCCGTTATGTGGTAAAACCCAATCTTTTGCAGGCATCGGGAAGCTATATCGTGTCAGACCCCAAGGGAAATCTGGCAAAGGAATTCGGACCATATTTAAAGTCCAAAGGGTACCGTGTTATCACAATGGATTTTATCCATCCGGACAAGTCCCTGCGCTATAATCCCGTAGGTTATTGTCGAAGTACCACCGACGTTCGAAAACTTGCACATACGATTGTATGGGAAATGAATAAAAGCAGTGGGGCAAGAGGCAGGGGAAGCAGTTACGACCCATTTTGGGATGAGACGACAGAGATTTTGCTGTCTGCCTTAATCGGTTACCTGCGAGAGACGGACGAATTTCGGGAGGACGAGAAGAATCTGTACACATTGACCAAGCTCATCAAGGAATCCAATCGAGATATGAAAGGAACAACCGCGAGAGGCCGTTCCCTTTTGGACGACCGAATGGAGAGGCATAAGTTGAAAATGAAGACGAAAGGAAAAGAGAGTTGGGCGGTGTCTCGCTATGACGAATATAATGTGGCACCGGACAAAACGCACGCCACCATCAATATTTGCTCCCTGGCAAAATTGGCAACCTTTGATACAGAGGAAACCCGAAAAATGCTTAAGGCAAACGACGTGGATTTTGCTTCTATCGGAAAAGAACCGACTGCTTTGTTCGTTATGGTCAGTGATACGGACCGTTCAATGGACATTCTGGCTAATTTGTTCTATGGTCAGTTGTTAAATGAATTGTGTATGTACGCAGACGATTGCTGTGAAAACAGTTCACTTCCTGTGCCGGTACAGTTTATTCTGGACGATTTTGCAACAAATGCCAGAATTGACAATTTTCAGAACATTATCTCAAACATTCGTTCAAGAAATATAAGCGCAATGATTATGGTACAATCGGAAGCGCAGCTGTTTTCAGGGTATGGTGACGACGCCAGAACGATTTTGGACAACTGTAATACCTACCTTTATATGGGTGGTTCGAATACCCATATGGCAGAATCCATCGCAAAAAGGGCGGATAAGCCTGTAAACAAAATTTTGAATATGCCCCTTGGAATGACCTGGATATTCCGCAGGGGACAGGAACCGATTCTTTGTAATAATTTTGATTGGGAGTGGTTTCGCCAGCAGAAGGGTTTCGTACCCGGCAAGGAACCGAAGCTGTCAAGAAAAATCAGGGAAAAGGATTTCCCGGAAAAGGTAATTGCCTAAGCATTTCCCCGTTTGCAATTGGTTGCAGACGGGGATTTTTGCGTTTCGCTTTTAAGTTTGCCGAATCCGATAATGCACATATATGGTATTTTTTTGCAAAATGTGATATAATATACAAATCGAAAACGTGCATATTTTATGGACATGCCGGAATAAGATATACCATGAGAGAACCGGGGAGGTTTATTATGTATCTGTACATTATGGAAAAGGGTGTTACTGCGAAGGATTTTGAATTCCTTTCCGATGTAAATGAGAAAACTTATATTATTGCGCCGAATGATTTAAATGTCCCGATTCAGGTTGCTGCTTTGATTGCAAAAACCGGAAATGTTTCGGTAGAACTGGTAGACAAGACGGATGAAATTACGATTTCTCTGTTGATTGGAAATTTGGTGGCCGGAGTAAATGATGATGTTGTAATTGCCGGCAACTCCAAGATTTGCGAGAAATTAGTTGATCGCATTGTAAACGGAGCACATTTAACAAAGGCGGGAGTGGCAAAAAAGAGGAAACCCACAGAAAAGAAGCCTGTGGAAAAGAGTAAGCCTTCTGAAAAAACCAAAGCAGCAGAAAAAAGTAAAACCCCTGCCCCGGTGAAAAAGGTAGTTGAGGTGGTAAAAGAAACCAAGGAAACCATAGCGAAACAGATGGAAGAAGCCCCCAAAAAGAAGGGCAGAGGTCCTGCTTCCAAAAATACCATGTTGGCGAAGGCGGGCATTCCAAAGGAGCATATCGAATTGGTATTGGCGGCAGTTGTGGATTCTTCCGATCCCAAGATTGGTTTACCCCTTCAGCTTCAAATGAAATTGGCCGGTGTAGGAGCTATGGACAAGGCAGAGAAATATCAGGAAATGATTTTACCGATTTACAATAAGCTTCGCGCTTAATCATTTGTTTACAAAGGAGAAGAGGCCATGCAGGATATTCTGATTGTTGTAGATATGCAAAATGACTTTATTGATGGAGCACTTGGCACCAAGGAAGCGGTTGCAATCGTTCCTTATGTAAAAGAAAAAATAGCTTCTTTTGAGGGAAAGGTTCTTTTCACCAGAGATACCCATGAAGAAAACTATATGGAAACGCAGGAAGGTCGCAATCTTCCGGTTCCCCATTGTATTCGGGGTTCTCATGGTTGGGAAATTCGGGAAGAATTGGATGCACTCAGAAAATCGGATGCAATTGATAAAGTGACTTTTGGTTCTTGCGAACTTGGTGGAATATTATCGGATTTGAATGAAGAGGAGAATATCGGAAGTATTACATTCGTCGGCCTTTGTACAGACATTTGTGTGATTTCCAATGTAATGATAGCGAAGGCATTTCTTCCGGAGGTTCCTGTGATCGTAGATGCAAAAGGCTGTGCCGGAGTGAGCGTGGAATCCCATGAAAATGCACTAAGGGCTATGGAAGTTTGTCAGGTAAAGGTGTTAAGATAAGCAGATTTGAAATCCATCAGAAGCTTTCTGGTGGATTTCTTTCATATCAGGAGAGAAAACCATGAATATACAGATTTTTGGTACCAAGAAATGTAATGATACAAAGAAGGCAGAGCGTTATTTCAAAGAACGAAACATCAAATACCAGTTTATCGACATGAAGGAAAAGGGAATGAGCAAGGGAGAATTTACTTCCGTAGCTCAAGCAAACGGTGGGATGGAGAATATGATTGACTGGGAAGGAAAGGACAAGGATGCTCTGGCACTGATTAAGTATATTGCAGAAGAGGATAAGTTGGAAAAAGTCCTTGCAAATCCTTCGGTAATAAAAACGCCGGTTGTTCGAAACGGCAAGCTTTCCACCATTGGTTATCAGCCGGATATCTGGAAAAAGTGGGTATGATTTAGAGGCTTTTTATGAAGAATATTTCATGAAACGGATGATTTTTGCCGATATATATTCAGATTCATAAATAAATCCCATAATCCGTTTCGAAAGGGTTATGGGAATTTTTATGCTCTTCTCGGGGAATCTTTCTTATGCTATAATGAAATTGTTTTACAAAAGTTAAGCAAAATTTGGAGTACATATATGACATTTGTGATTTGGGGATTGCTGTTTCTCGGTATGGCTACGGTTTCTCTTTGGGGAATCTGGATGATGGCCGGCCGATTGATGCGGTTTGCGGTAATCAAGAAAATTGCGAAAGAGAATCGGCGGTTTCGTTTACTTTTATTTGGCCTTATTATTGCAATAATGATAGGAACCGGTGTTTTTTGGAATGCCTGGAATGCTACATTAATCTTTGTCCATTTCGTCTTTATCTGGATGCTGGCGGATGGAGTAGAGTATTTGATTGTCAGCAGAGTGCTGAAATTTTCCAAAGAAAGGCGAACAACCAAGAATTATCCGTATTATGCCGGAGTAATGGCAATGGTCTTTTCCCTGGCGATTTTGGCACTGGGATTTTATTTGGATTTTAGCGTGGGGGAGAAGGCTTATTACTTTGCCACAGATAAGTCTATTTCAAACATCAAAATTGCCATGATTTCAGATTCTCATGTGGGAGTTACTTTTGATGGGGAAGGATTTGCAAAAGAATTAGCGAAAATTCAGCAAACGAATCCGGACGTTTTGGTGGTTGTTGGTGACTTTATTGATGATGACACAACGTATGAGGACATGGTGAGAAGCTGTAAAGCCCTGGGAGATTTTCGGGCAAAAAACGGAATTTATTTTGTGTTTGGTAATCACGACAAGGGCTATTACAGCAGCGCCAGAGGATATGACGGAGACGTATTATATGAGGAATTGGTTAAAAATGGGGTAACGGTTCTGCAGGATGAAGTGGTGCTTTTGGAGGATAGTTACTACATTATCGGACGTAAAGATGCAAATGAAGAACGTTTATCCATGAAGGAATTGACGGATGGCCTGGATCCCTCCAAGTATATGGTGGTTTTGGACCATCAGCCAAATGATTATAAGGCAGAGGAAGCGGCAGAGGTGGATCTGGTTTTATCCGGACATACCCATGGGGGACAATTGTTCCCGCTGAATGTTCTTACGGCGATGACCGGTATACATGATCAAATTTACGGACATGAGAAGAGGGGAAATACGGATTTTGTGGTAAGCTCCGGAATTTCCAATTGGGCTATTTATTTCAAAACCTGTTGTCGGTCGGAGTATGTGATTGCAGAGATTTCTAAAACAAAATAAAAAATGTGGAGGCGAGGTTGTAAAATGGAAAACTACGAAACAAATAGGGAATTAAGTGATGCAGAACTGGAGGCGATGCTTGAGCCTTATTCAAAAAAGGTAAAGCTTTTTCGTTCACTTGCTTTAGTGCCCATAGCAGCAATTGTGGTTTTGATGATTCTACTTATGACTGGTAAATCGGATAATCTTGTATGCGCGATTTTTTTTGTGCTGTTTCTTATATTGATTATTGTATTGGTTAATATCGGCGCTAAGTATAAACAAAAATATGATGAACTGTTTATGAGCCAGATGGGAGACGAAATTGAAGAGATTATTTCCGCCAGCTTCGGTCCAAGAGCAAAGCTTGGTGAAAACGGCAATCCGGATGAGGCTGTCGTTGTAGCCGGATTAAAGGCGGATTTGCATACCCTTACTTTTCAGGATACTTGGAATAAGAGTGAAATGAACTCCTATCGCAATGGGTCATGGAATGGAATAGACTTTGAAGGGTTCAATGTGGTTCTTGAGAAGGAAGAACGATCCGCTGATGAAGATGGAGGATGGGACATACGTACTATTTTTGACGGAATGTGTATTGTATGCAAAAAGGGAGTGAATATAAGCAAGGAAGCGGCGAAAGCGAGAATTCTGGAAATTGGTTCTTACGCTTCGGAGGATGTCTACATAGATGAAATAGAAAAAAGATTGTATATTGCCATTGCAGGAAGAAAATTTCTTACTATGGACGGTAATCAGACTACTCATATTGAGGATCTTCGTAACAATTTGAGGGCTTCTGTGGAGGAAATAAAAATAATCCTAAATAAAATCGTATAGTTCACAAAATAAACACAAGTATTTTATAGTATGTATTCAATTCCGGGAGATGCAGTAAAAAAACTCAAAGCATTTTCGAAGGGGAGGGTATATATGATTATTAGCCTGATTACGGCCTGGATTGCAACGATATGTGCGGTGCTTACAGCATTAAAATATATCGCCAAAAAGAATGTGAAGACAAACCGGTTATTTCATAAGATTCACATTCCGTTGGGAGTGGTGTTAATTCTATCGGGTGTAATCCATGGTTTGCTTGCGGGAAATCCATATGGAATAAGGCTTTCTGAGGCTTCATATGGGCAAATTCTTCTTACCGCAAATATGGGAACCTTATGCCTGATATTATCCATCCTGCTTGGAATAACCTATTTGTCGAGAAAACTTCTGAAAAGAAAATGGATGGTATTCCACCGGGTATTGACCGTGTTATTACTTGTGTCGGTGATCATTCATGTTTTTCAGATGGGAATTACCTTGCCGAATCGAATCTTAGGTATTTCCGGAGTTGAAGCTGCCATGTCGGAGATTCAGAATGACATTGAAAGTACAGAGGAAGAAAGTCTTGTTGAGTTTTCGGGTGCAGTACTAAAGGATGGAACCTACGAAGGCTCGGCAGAAGGATTTCGAAGCGTTATCAAAGTGTCGGTAACCGTGCTGGATGGAATGGTTTCGGATATTACGATTATTGAAGAACAAGACACACCTCAGTTTATGGAGCGCGCGAAGGGTATCATTGATTCTATTTTAAATGATCAATCATTGGAGGTAGATGGCATATCAGGAGCGACGTATTCATCAAAAGGGATACAAAATGCGGTCTATAATGCGCTTCAAAATGCAGTAGAACAAGGAGAATTAGTCATAAAAGAGATTCAAATAAATGATACCCGTGGGCACGGGGGTAAAAAACATTCATAATACCAAGCAACAGTATTACCGGTGTGATTATTCTATGGAAATCACACCGGTTTTTTATTTGATTTGCTTATGGATAGATAGCCAAAGAAGGACATAGAATTTTCACAATTTTACCACATTTCAATCACACAAGATTGTTATCTTAATGGGAGAAAATGACAACCGAGTGTCTTTAGACAGGTGGTTTTTGGGAGGATAACCGTAAAATGGCTATGAAAGCAATAGGACAGGAAAAAAAGCAAGCAGCACCATCAGATAAAAAACCACGCAAGAAAGTAAAGTATATTCTTGTGGCATCGGGAGTAATTGTTGTTCTCCTGGTGGGAGGCGGATTTTTATTTTTTCGTTTAAAAGGGAATAATTTTGCAAACTTCCCTCAAAATACAGACTTTTCTCAGACGGCTTCCGCTAGTTTGGACGCAGTAACGGCATACGGGGTTATCAATATCGGATCAATTGAAGAAACCTTGGAAATTGAGAATCTGACCACAAACCTGCAAATTGAAAAGATTTTATTCTCTACCGGTGACAGAGTTACTGAGGGAACAGCATTGCTGACGTTTACAGAAGACAGTGTGGCAAGTGCGCTTGAGGAATTAAGTGAAAATCTGAAAGAAGCAGATTTGGCCTACCGTGCAGGTGCGATTGAATACGAGCAAAGCCTGATTACTGCCAAATTCAATTATGATTCCACAATTCTAAAAGGAAAACAGGCAGATGCGGTATATGAGGAGACGGTAGCTACCTTAAAATCCAATCTGGAATCCGCAACCAAAACCTACAATGAAGCGGTAGAGCAGTTGGCGGCATATAAAGACGCGCAGGCAAATGATACCTATTATACAGAATACAATGTGGCATATTATAAGCAGTTGTATGAAGAAAACCTGGCTGTCCTAAAAACAAAAATGGAAGAATGGGGTGTATCCTGGGCAGAAGTGACCGGCGGTGGCGGCATGGGAGGCAACTCCGGCGGCATGGGTGGAAATTCCGGCGATAACTCCAATAATAACAATGATACCAATGGAAATGATTTTGGCGGTGATAACAACGGCGGTGACTTTGGCGGTGATTTTGGTGGAAATGGATTTAATATGGATGGTTCCTTTAATCCACAGCCTACGGCAGATGAGTATGCACAATACAAATATGTTTTACAAACCTTGTATTCTATTTTGGAGACAAATGCCAAGGACTACAACAATGCAGTGGAAAGTTACGAAAAAGCAAAGGATGAATTGAGCTACAATCTGTTATCCCTTCAGTTGGACATGAGTACATTGGAAGAAACCTATCTGAACGCACAAAAAAGTTATGAGTCCAATCTTCTTTCGGCTGAACAGACAAGACAAACCGCAAAAACCAACGCGGAGCTGGCACAAAGCGAATATGAAGCAAAGGTTGAAAAAGCGAAAACGGATTATTGAGTGTGTTCGGAAAATTCTGGCCGCTGCAGTTGCTGATGCACAAGTTGATTATAATGATGCAAAAAGCGAGTATGAGTTGAATTGTTTAAAGGCGGAGGTGGATTATAAGACGCAGTTGATTAATGCCGGATACGCAGAAAAACTCTATAAACAGTCATCCGCCAAGGTAAATGATAACATTTCTTCCATTCAGCAGGAAATTACCCAGAGAGAGGGTAAGGTGGATTCCTTGCAGGAAGCAGTAACGGAAGCAACCGAAAAATATAACGAAGCCTACAAGGCCTATGAAGAAGCCAAAATCTGTTTGGAAGGAGTGGAAACCGGTCATTCATCTTTCCTTACAGTCCAAAAGGCATATTTACAGGCGCAGACGACCTATAACAATGCATTAACTTCTTTGGAGAATGCGCAGAATTCTTTATCGGACAATGCACAACAGATTCGTGATTTAAAGACACAGCTTGCTTCAGCAAATGCCTCCAAGGAATTGGATTCCATTTCTGTAAAGCAGGAGTATGAAGAAAGTGTTCAGAGCGGTGATAACGCTTATTTGGTATATAAGGCTTCGTTAGAGTCTCTGGAAGAGACCTTAAAAGAGGCAGAAGATTCCCTGAAAGAACGTGAAAAACAGCAGGAGGCATTTGAGGATTTGGTGGGCGAGGATGGTATCGTATATGCCCCTAAGGAAGGAAAACTGGTATCTGTAGGCGTGTCTGTAGGAGATGAGCTTACAAAAGAAAAAACCATGGTTTCTTACGTATGTGCAGATGCATTATCTATTTCCGTTAATGTAACAGAAGAAGATGTGGTTTCCCTTTCTATCGGAGAATCCGTGGATATTGTTTTTACAGCATATCCGGACGAGACATTTGAGGGAATCATTACCTCCATTGATACAACGGCTACTTCATCCAATACCAAAACAGTAAGTTACCCTGTTGTAATCCGAATCAACGGAGATTTAACCCGTATGTATGGTGGAATGACGGCGAATGTTTCCTTCCACATTGCAAGCAGCGCAGATACCCTCTACGTCAGCCGTAAGGCATTGGTGGAAGAGAGTGGATCCTACTACGTATATGTCAAGAGCGGTATAAACGAATATGAGAAGAAGAAAGTTACCATTGGTCTTAAAAATACTTCTTGTGTAGAAATTCTTTCCGGATTGGAAGAGAATGATACCATTTATATTGCTTCTGCGGGAGTTTAGGAGGATCAAAATGAAAAATAAAGACAAAAATTTATTGAAATGTTTTCTGAAAAATAGAAAAGTACAGATTTTTGCGGCATGTATCCTTCTTGCAGGTGTGGGATTTCTTTGCATAAAGGCAATCAAAAACAGTTCATCCGGTGAGACCGGTTATCGTGAAACCACAGTTGTTTACGGAGATTTGACAGTAGGTGTAACCGAGAGTGGTACGATTGACATCGGAACGATTGAGCAGACCTTTGATTTGGATATGTCACAACTTACCAGAGTTTCCACCAGTAATTCCAACAGTTCATCCGGTTCGTCCGGAATGAGCAGTATGGGTGGCAATATGGGCGGAATGGGAGACATGGGAGGCTTCAGCGGTGGCAACATAGGCGGAGGCTCAAGCGCCGGTGGTTCTTCAAGTTCCGGAAACATGTTTGGTCAGATGTTTGACATGAGTGGAAGTGCCGGTGGAAATACTTCCGGTGGTAACTCATCCAGCCTGGTTATTGATTCCGTATCGGTTTCTGTTGGACAGGAGATTTCGGTAGGGGATGTTTTACTAACACTTAACAGTGACAGTTTGGATGAATTGAAATCGGAACTGGAAAAGAATGTAGAGAAGGCTTCTGCGGATTTGGAGGCTTTGATTGCCGATCAGAAACTTTCCCAGATTACTGCAGAGTACACCCTAAGCAATGCACTGAAGGATGGGGACTACGCGGCTACGGAAAAAAGCGATACAATTGCTTCCTTGAAAAAGGACGTTACAGATGCGGAAACAAACCTGACAGAAGCAAAAAACACCCTGGCTCGTTATAAAGAACAGCTGGAAACCGCAAAGGAAGACTATAATGCGGCAGTAGTAATTATGAACCAGGAAGTTTGGTCAAGAGATAATATCGATAAGACGGCGAATACGTATTTATATACTTATTACTTCAATAATGCACAGACGGCTACCAGTAATGTTGAGAGCTTAAAGAGCAAGGTTGAGCAGTTGGAAAGCAGAATTGAATCGGCTCAAAGCAGTGTTACCCGTTGCGAAACCAATCTTGCAAAGGCAAAGAGAGCATACGACACCGGAGTTTTGTCCGCACAGGAAACTTACGATTTACGTATGCTTGCCTATGAAACAGCACAGGAAACCTATGATATTACAGTAAGTTATCTGGAAAAGAATTTGAAACAACAGCAGGAAACTTATGATGAAACCCTTGCAAAGTGGAACGAATTCACTTCATATGTGGATGGTGAAAATATTCTCTCCGAGTATAAGGGCGTGGTTACAGCAGTTTCCTTGGCGGCAGGAGATAGCCTTACCACAGGAGCAGTTGTTGTAACACTTTATGATGCAGATGCAATTACCATGACAGTGTCTGTATCCGAAGATGATATGACAGATATCGAGCTTGGGGGTCTCGCCAATATTAATTTAACAGCATATACGGATCCTTTCGTGGCTACTATTACCGAAATTTCCGATGCAACTTCGGATTCTTCCGGAAACACAACCAGAGACGTAACCGTTACCCTTTCGGGAGATGTTTCAAAGCTTTTTCAGGATATGACCGGCGAGGTAACATTTATTACCAAACAGAGTGCAGAAGTTCTCTATGTATCCAACAGAGCAATTATCCGTGAAAATGGTCAGTCCTATGTAAAGGTAAAGGAGTCAAACGGAAACATCAAAAAAGTGAAAGTAGTTACAGGATTTTCGGATGGAGTAAATGTAGAAATCGTTGACGGACTTACAGAAGGTCAGACCGTAATCATCGAGAAAGGAGAAGCATAATGAGAATCAGCGAAATATTGCGTTTGGTTTGGTTAAACCTTTCTCAAAATAAATTTAAAGTAATTCTTACTTCCATCGGTATTATCGTCGGTTCGGCAACGATTATGATGGTACTTGCAATCGGAACCGGCGGTAAAAAGGAAGTAGCAGAACAGTTTAGTAATCTAAATGCCGGCGCCATTGATATTAGTTATGAGGGTGCAGGAAGCATGAGCTCTACAGGATTTGGAATGGGTGGTGGAAGCAAAGGATCCGGTTCCGGATCATCCGGCGGCTTTTCCGGTGGTTCCATGCCAAGTGGTGGTGGAATGCCTTCCATGGGAGGCGGTTCGTCCGGTGGATTTTCCATGCCGAGCGGTGGTGGAATGCCTTCTATAGGAGGCGGATCATCCGGTGGTTTTTCCTTTGGCGGTTTCAGCGGTGGCGGATTTGACTTTGGTTCCTTGTTTGGCGGTGGCGGTAATTCCGATAATAATCGAATCAATACCGAAAATGTTACGCTTACCGAGGATGATATGGAAAACCTGCTGGTGTTTGTTCCCGGATTGACAGATGCAACGATTTCCTATTCTACAACCACTTCCGTAGAAGGCGGTGAATTGGAAAGTGCTTCTTATTACACCATTGCCGGAGTTTTGGAGAATTATGCAACCATCAGCAACCTGACGATTAATGCGGGAAGCTTTATCAGTGAATCAAACAACGAAGGAAAAGAAAAGGTTTGTGTGCTTGGTTCGGATGTGGCAAAGGAAATATTTGGATCCGCCGGTGCAGCGATTGACCAGGAAATTTACATAGACAGTCGTCCTTATATCGTACTTGGTGTATTGGATGAAATGGGAACGGTTGCCAGTGGAATCAGTCCTGATACGGCTATTTTTATTCCTTACAATGCGGGAATTAAATATATTACCGGAACCGGTATTTCTCCAACCCTTACGGTTATTGCGCAGGATGTAGGGAACCTGGATGCGGTTGTGAAAAATATAGAATCGGTTTTATTGGATTGCTATCCAAACACAGAATTTACCATTTCTGACGCAGGAAGCAAAATGGAGGCAGCAAATGCTTCCAACCAGACACTGCAGTTGTTGTTAATCTCTATGGCGGTTATTGTATTTATTGTAGGTGGTATCGGTATTATGAACGTTCTTTTCGTTTCCGTAAAAGAAAGAACAAATGAAATCGGTATCTTAAAGGCACTTGGATGTTCCAGAAGAGATATTATGTTGGAGTTCTTATTTGAGGCGGCATGTATTTCGCTGGTAGGAGGTATCATGGGTGTATTGTTAAGCCTGGGTATTACTCCGGTAGTAGAAATGTTCTCTGTAAGAGTGGAATTATCTATCGGAGGAGCATTGCTGTCCCTTCTCTTTGGTGTCATTACCGGTAGTGTATTCGGATTTTATCCGGCATACAAAGCATCAAGATTAATTCCTGTAGTAGCATTGAACCAGGAATAATGCGGAATGTGAGAGTGAATTATGAGTGAGAATGTAAGTGAAAATCAGATTATTGAGACAGAAGCAATCGGACACATTGTAACGGCTGATGAACTCACCATGGATGAAGCTACAATCATCCGTGAACAGGAAAGAATGGCTATTGAGAAAAAGAAAAAGAAGGCCGCAAAGAGACGCCGCTTTATTTTTCTGCTGCTTGCCCTTGTGATTATCGGAGTGATTGTTTATTTTGCTTTTCTTCGCAAATTCCTTGTAAAGGAGACGGAGAATACGGTTAAGATCGAGACCAAGGCAGGACAGACCGTACAGTATGTGCGAGTTAATTCTATCAATGGCAATGAAATCAATATCTCCATGATGAATGAGCAGGAACAACAGACGGAAGAAACACAGAAGGATGATTCGCAGAAGAAACCCTCCGGAAATGAGAAGTCGAATTCAAATGCAGAACAAGGTGGTGCTTCCGAAAACTCCGAATCCTCCCAAAGACCCAGCTTTGGCGGTGGAAACAATCAGATG
>DCGY01000037.1:18292-51441 GCA_002314715.1 Lachnospiraceae bacterium UBA1766
TTGGCGGTGGAAACAATCAGATGCCCGATATGAGTAACTTCTCAGGCGGAGAAAGACCTTCCAGAGATAAAAACAGCCAGAAGAGCACTACTCTGACGTTAAACGGAGTAACCTATGCACTTTCTGATGAGACAGAAATAACACAGATTCCTGTAGGAACTGTGGTTACTACAAAGCTTGGGACAAAAACTACATTTTCCAGAATTTCCGCAGGAGATTATCTTGCAGTTGTAACAGAAGAGATTGACGGTGTGAAAACAATCATTGCAATCTATATTGTCGGATAGGAGAAATGTTAAGCATGATTACAATCAAAAATGTCAACAAAGGATATATGCTTGGAGAGGAAAAACTCCCGATTTTAAAGGATGTCTGCTTTCGAGTAGAAAAGGGCGAGTATGTAGCGATCCTGGGCCCTTCCGGCTCCGGTAAAACAACTCTGATGAATATCATTGGCTGTATGGATATTATGGACAGCGGAGAGTATTATCTGGACGGTATGGCAATTCACGAAACAGCGGAAGAAGATTTGACGGATGTTCGTAATCAGAAAATCGGCTTTATTTTCCAGAACTATCAGCTGATACCTACCTATAACGTGCTTCAGAATATTGAAATGCCCCTTTTGATGAGAGGAATGGATCATAAAACTGCGGAAGCACAGTGCATGGAAACCATACGTCTTCTGGGTCTGGACCATCGAATTCATCATAAGCCGAACGAATTGTCCGGTGGTCAGAAGCAGAGAGTATCCATTGCAAGGGCATTGGTTGGAAAACCGGCCATCCTCCTTGCGGATGAGCCGACAGGTGCATTGGATCAAAGCAGTGGTAAAGAAGTACTGAAGCTTTTCCAAAGCCTGAATGAAATGGGAAATACAATTGTAATGATTACCCATGACCTTGGAGTAGCACAATCGGCAAAGAGAATTGTACGTATCGTAGATGGTCAGTTATATGAAGAATAGATGTCAAAAGAGCTCTCCCGAAACCGGGAGAGCTCTTTTGGTGTATAGAATATTTATTGGGAGATGAAAAAAGCTATTTTTAGTTGGTTGAGGAATTCCTATCGGAACGGTTCTGGCTATTTGCTACGGTAATGTTAGTGATGATATTATCTTCTGCGGTAAACTGTACAAAAGAATTTTCGCCTAGGTCGGACAGGGAAATCGCAGTTCCGTCCTGATTCTTGATGACAGTTTGCTCGGTAACGGTATAGGTTATGCTTTCCCCGGATATACGATCATTTCCCGGTTTCTGGGAAGGAACCTCGGTGCCATCAGGAACCTGCCCCTGGAAATTGGAAGCGTCGAAATTATCGGGAACCTGACCGTTGAATCCATCGGGAACCTGACCCTGGAAATAGGAAGCGTCGAAATTATCGGGAACCTGGCCGTTGAATCCATCGGGAACCTGACCCTGGAAATTGGAAGCATCAAATCCATCGGGCTGATTGTTTCCGCCGGGTCTGTTGCCGGAAGAAAAGCCCGAAAAACCCTGCATTGCAGAAATGGTAATGGTATTATTGTCCGTGTCGATAGATTGGATGGTGCCCATGGAAATTTGGGAACCGTTTTCTGTATTGGGCACATTTGAGGATGACTGTGAATTTGCACCTGCATTTTCGCCTTTTGATGTTGTGGTAGCAGATGACGAATTGGAAGAATTGTTTACGCCGGCGCTGTTGGAAGCTTCTGTCACGTTTGTGTTTTGCGAAGAAGCATTGGAACCGCATCCGGTTAAACCGATTCCTGCAGAAATTGTCATACAAGCTAACAATACATATAAATATTTTCGTTTCATAATATTCTCCTAGTCTTTTGGTTTGTATAGAAAATAGTTTAGAGATAAAATATGTTGAAATGTTGTAGGAAGTGTGAAAATTGTGTGTCTTGTTTGACATCCGGAAAAGAGCTTTTGCAATTTCTCGATTGAAAAAACGGTTGTAAAAGCGTGCAAATTCCTATAGTATGACAGTATATGCAATGGAGGAAAGACCATGAATAATTCTTATCGTTTTTACGAAAATAAAGAGTGCAAATATTATCCCTGCCATCAGGGAATCGAGGAAATGAACTGTATGTTTTGCTATTGTCCGTTATATCGAATGAAAAATTGCCCGGGAACCTATGAACTGATTCATAAAGAGGATGGTAGGATAATCAAAAGCTGCATGAACTGTACTTTCCCGCATATTCCGGAGAATTATGATAAAATCAATGCGATTTTGGCGGCGAACCCATAAATTTCTAATACAAATATAATAGATATATAATATAGGTGAAAAACTGGACGATAAAAGGGATTTATGTTATACTAAAACAACAGAAATCCGAATTGGAAAGCTTTTACGAGTGGAGGAAAAGAGTTATGATGTACGAAAGAAAAAACTACTTAAAAAGAGCATTTTATCATTTGATGAAATTACAGATGAAGAGAAATAAATACCTTCAGTTTGACGGTTATAAGCAGGATAATTACGAGCTTGCGGAAATGTTTGCCAGAGGAGAGGCTTTTGAAACCGACATTATCTTTGTAAAAGACGGTGAGCTGTTTGTTTGCGAAGAATTCTTTAAATTAAACGGCAAAGAGCAGAGCGCGATGATTGATTATATGTCCCAATTTCTTGAGGATGCAGAGTAACGAAAGCGAAATAATGGAAGCCTTTTGACTTGCGTGGGTCAGAAGGCTTTTGTTTTGGAAAGGATTCTAATTTCTACATGATTGATATCAAAACAGTCACTTGTGAATATTACAGCGATGAATTTACTGAAATTTTGGAACGTTTTTTGATGCAGTACAAGAATGATCGATCCCGGACGGAAGTGGGAAGAGCGGTCCGTAACCTCTGCAAATACTTTCAAAAGGATTTTTTGGAGATTACGGCAGAGGATATCCAGACATATTTTGATGATATTGCGGGTAAGGTGACCGCTAACACCTATTTTACCAGAAAAAGCTGGTTTCACAGACTGGCGCAGTATGTTGAGATGGGTTATCCCTCCTTGGGGTATCGGGATTCTTATTATTTGGTGAATACGGAGGCGGTGAGCCAAAAGATTCGCTCAGAAAGAATACCTACCATGGAGGTGATTGATCGGGTGTTGGAGGCGAGCAAGGAAAATCCTATGTATTATTTGATTTTTTCCCTGGCCTTTCGATGTGCGCTACAGGCAACTCAGATTGTCAGTCTGCAAAGAAAAAATATTCGTATCGAGGAGGAGAGGGCGTATTTCCATTTCCCCAAGACCCTGTATGCGCAAGAAAAGCTTCTGGTGATGCCGCAGGATATTCGGGTACTGATGCTGGAATATATGGAAAATATGCCGGAGTATTCGGACGGATATTTATTTCATAATAAGCATGGGAATCCTTTGACGATTCGAAATTTGGATTCGGCTGTTGCAAAATACAGAAAAATGTCCGGAACAGAGCTTTATTTTACGATGAATGACCTTCGCAGCCGTTCGATTTTGGAAATGATCCAGGCCTCTGACAAAACCCCGGAAAATCTCGGCAAGATAGCAGCATATGCAAATCTTCATTCCCTGCGATTGTCTAGTTATGTGAATGCGACCAGCATAGTCAATGATTGCCCGGCAGATCTGGTGAATATCCGTATCAATCCGCTGGGGGAAGATAATTGATCTGATTGCGGTACTCTTTTGGAGAAAGACCGGTATTTTTCTTGAAAACCCGAAGAAAATTGGAATAATCTCCGAAGCCGCACTGAAAGGCAATATCGGTCAGAGAACTATCTGTAGACATAAGCTCTTTGGCTCGGATGATGCGCTTGTACAGGATATATTCATATATCCCTTTGTTTACATATTCCCGAAATTTATGGGCGAGAGAAGAGGCGGAAATATGGAATTGTCGGCTGATGGATTCCACACTGATATCCTGACTGAAATGGTCATTGATGTAGTGCAATATTTCCAAAATAGAATTGTCGGAGGTGCTTTGCGGAACGGGATGATCCTTGGCCTGAAGAGCCTCTGACATAATTTGGAGGATGCTCAGGATATGAGAGAAGATTTCCAACCGGTGCGCCTTTTCAATCAGACAATCTTGACTGTATCGGTCAATTACTATCAACTTTTCTTTTATTTGCTTTGCGGTTTCTTCGCTTAAATCGCAGAGAATCTTTTGCTTTTCATAAGCTTTATCGATGGTCTTTATCAGATCAACCATTCCAAAACCGCATCTTTGCAGCATTTCCGGTGTGATATATAAGTAACAACGTTCGTAATCCACCAAATCACGGTCACAAATTAGTCCATGCATATGGAGAGGAGGAATAACGAGAAGCTGATTTGGCTTTAATTCATAGATTACATCGTCGACACAATATAATCTGGCTCCCTCCAGATGAACATATATTTCATAATAATCATGGGCATGAAGTCCCTGAGACCACATGCGGGGAGATTTTTCGTAGTGGGCCATATAATCCATGTATACTTTCCTCCTTTGGATTTTGTTTTTATCATATTGCAGAAAATGCATACTTTCAAGCATATTTTGCATAGAAACAGGTTAATTTCTTGGATACACTGAAGAAAAACAGCAAAGGAGCTTACAAATGGCAAACTTTATTCTTTCTGCATTTGCAGATGAAGCATCATCCGTTTTGGATGAACAAATTGAGGTACTGAAGTCAGAGAACATTTCTATGATTGAGCTTAGAGGCGTGGATGGAAGCAACTGTGCTGACCTGACTGTGGAACAGGCAAAACAGATTGAAGAGAAGCTTACCGCCAATCATATTTCTCTTTCCGCATTGGGCTCTCCCTATGGAAAAATCGGCATTACGGACGATTTTAAGGAGCATATGGAGAAATTCAAGAAATCCCTGGAGGTTTGCAAAATCCTTCATTGCGATAAAATTCGCATGTTCAGCTTTTATCTTCCCAAGGATGCCAATCCTTCGGATTATAAGGAAGAGGTATTCAGACGGCTGGAGGCCATGCTTACAGAGGCGGAAAAAGCAGGCATAAAGTTGTGCCATGAAAATGAAAAGGGTATTTATGGAGATACCGACGAGCGTTGTATGGAGCTTTACGAGCATTTCCGAGGAAGACTGGGTATTATCTTTGACCCGGCGAACTATATTCAGTGTGGTGTGGATCCCAAGGAGGCTTACAAGCTTCAGAAGGGGACGATTACTTATTTCCATATGAAGGATGCAAAAAAGGCAGATGGAAGTGTGGTTCGTGTGGGAAACGGTGATGGTGCCGTACCGGAGATTTTAAAGGATTTAAGCGATGAGACAAAGGAAGATGTGATTCTTACCATTGAACCTCATTTGCATATTTTCAACGGATTGCAGGGGCTTCAGGGTGAGGCACTAAAAAATGAGGAGAGTTTCCCGGACTCTAAGACTGCTTTCCACGAGGCATGCGTTGCTGTGAAAAATACAATTAAGGGACTGGAGGGTTAAGAAAATGTTGAAGCTTGGTATTGTAGGTGTAGGCGGTATCGCCGGTATGCATATTGATAATATTCTCACCGGTAAGTGTCCTGAAATCGAAATCGTGGCCCTTGCGGACAGACGTGAGATTCGTAGAGAGTGGTGCAAGGAAAAGGTCCCCACAGCGAAGATTTTTACAGAGGGAAGCGACTTGATTCAGAGTGGTCTTTGTGAGGCGGTTTTGATTTCCGTTCCCCATTATCAGCACCCGGAGCTTACCATTCTGGCTCTCCGGAATAACCTGCATGTAATGTGCGAAAAACCTGCCGGTGTCTATACCCTTCAGGTTCGGGACATGATTGCGGAGGCTGACAAGCACCCGGAACTTACCTTTGGTATGATGTTTAACCAGAGAACCAATTGTACCTATCGTAAAATTAAAGAAATGATATCGTCGGGTGAATTGGGCGATTTGAAGCGAGTGAACTGGATTGTAACGGACTGGTATCGCACCCAGTATTATTACGATTCCGGGGATTGGAGAGCTACCTGGGCAGGAGAAGGCGGTGGAGTGTTGTTGAATCAGGACCCTCACCAGCTGGACCTTTTGCAGTGGATGTTTGGCATGCCTGTAAAGATGCATGTGTTCTGCCATGAAGCGAAATGGCATGATATTGAGGTGGAAGATGATGTAACTGCATATATGGAATTTGAAAACGGTGCAACCGGTGTATTTGTAACTTCTACCGGAGATGCGCCCGGCACCAATCGCTTGGAAGTAACCGGAACCAGGGGAAAACTGGTTTGCGAACAGGGAACCATTACCTTCAAGCGCCTGGAGAGCGATGAAAGAGAATGGTGCAAAACCGCACAGATTGGCTATGCAACACCAAATATCACGGAAGAAATCATTGAAACGGATGGCATGAATGAACAGCACGTAGGTGTATTGAATGCCTTTGTTAAGCATATTTGCGAGAATACGCCTCTTGTAGCCGACGGAAGAGAGGGGATTAACGGATTGATGATTTCCAATGCGATGTACTTATCGTCCTGGACCGGAGAAACCGTATCCCTGCCCATTGATGAGCAAAAATTCTTAGAGCTCCTAAACAAAAAGAGAGCTACATCTAAGCACAAGGAGGATAAAGGGATTACCATGAGTACCCAGGGAAGCTTCGGCAGCACTTCTCAGTGGACCGGTAAAAAATAAACCGGAAATTGCGTGCTTGTAGGGAAAATCAATACAGAATCCGGTTCTTTTACAAAAAATAGTGACATTTTTGGGGAATTGGAGTATAATACCCCCGAATAAATAATTGCTTGAGAAAAGTAATTCATATATTAGCGAAAGGTGCCTTTGACTATGATGTTTCATAGGGCCAAAGGGTAAAAGGGAAACAGGTGTGAATCCTGTACGATCTCGTCACTGTGTAGTGGAGTCTGCTATTCGTATTTATGTCACTGGGAAAACCTGGGAAGGCAATGGCAGGCGATGAAGCGAAGCCAGGAAACCTGCCTTTATGTCTAGGTGCACATGATTACGAGGGCTTAATCGTACCGTATTGAAGAAAGGGGCAAATACCCTTTTCTTTTCGTGTGCCTATATCGATAGAATATAGGCTTTTTTGTTGCGCTTTTTTGACGGCGAAACAGAGAAGTTTATAAATATATATCAAAAGAGGTACAAGTTATGAAAAAAAAGTTTGCTACAATCACTTTATGTGTGGCATTGTCATTGTCAATGCTGGCAGGTTGTGGAAGCACAAGTTCAAAGGATCAGAAGGCTGCTGATAATGTGGCAAAACTGATTGATGCAATTTATGTTCAGGAAAGAACAGAAAACACGGACGCACAGTGTAAGGAAGCAAAAGAAGCTTGGGATGCATTGACAGATGCTCAGAAGGCATTGGTAGAGGGTGAGGAAGCTGACCCGGATTATTTTGGACGCAATACAGGTGACGCATCCTTGGATGATAGTCTGAATCAGGATGGAATTGGTGAGAAAGAAATTCTTGTGGTAAGTTTTGGTACATCCTTTAATGACAGCCGTGCCAAAGATATCGGAGGCATTGAAAAAGCAATTGCTGCAGCATATCCGGATTGGTCTGTAAGAAGAGCATTTACGGCGCAGATTATTATCAATCATGTTCAGGCAAGAGATAATGAAATTATTGATAATATGGAGCAGGCACTTGACCGTGCAGTAGCTAACGGAGTTAAGACATTGGTGGTACAGCCCACACATTTGATGCATGGTGCCGAATATGATGAAATGAAGGAAGCAATTGAGAAGTATGCTGACAAGTTTGATTCCGTATCTATCTCTGAGCCCCTTCTCGGAGCAGTTGGAGCTTCCGCATCTGATGTGAATGAGGACAAGAAGATTGTCTCAGAAGCTGTAACAGCTCAGGCTTTGTCTGATGGTGGATATGCATCCATCGAGGCTGCAAAAGAGGCTGGCGTTGCTTTTGTATTTATGGGACATGGTACTTCCCATTCCGCAAAGATTTCTTATTCTCAGATGCAGAATCAGATGCAGGCATTGGGATATGATAATGTATGGATTGGAACAGTTGAAGGAGAGCCGGAATCGACATCCTGCGAAAGTGTTATTGAGGCAGTAGCTGCAGCCGGTTACAAAAAGGTCATTCTTCGTCCTTTGATGGTAGTAGCAGGTGATCATGCAAATAATGATATGGCCGGTGACGACGAAGATTCTTGGAAGAGCATGTTCCTTGCCTCCAAGAAATTTGATTCTGTCGAAACACAGATCTCCGGACTTGGCTCCATTTCAGCGGTTCAACAGTTATACGTAAAACACTTAACGGAGATAATCAAATAATAATATGAAAAAAAATATTTGGATAAAGTTATGCTTGTTTTTGGCATTGCTGTGCCTGACAGGCTGTGGCAAGGAAAAAACAGCCAGATTGCTTGATTTGGAAAACGGAGCTTATTTGGTTGATTTTGATACCGATAATTCCATGTTCCATGTAAATGAAGCTATGAAGGGGAAAGCGGTTCTTACCGTCGAAGACGGTGCGGGAATGTTGCACCTTGTCATGCCTTCAAAAAATGTATTAAATTTATATCTTGGATTGGCTGAAAAGGCATCCAAGGATGAAAAAAACTGGATTCAGCCTTCCGTAGAAAATGTTACCTACGAAGATGGCATGACCGAGGAAGTATACGCGTTTGATGTACCGGTTGATGTGGTAGGGGAAGAATTCGACTTGGCGATCATCGGTAAAAAGAATGTGTGGTATGACCATAAGGTCAGCATATCAAATCCGACTGTGAAGGTGGAACAGGACGAGACAAAGGAAGCGGTTAAAGAGGAGTCCAAAGAGGAATCCAAAGAGGAATCCCAAGAAGAGTCCAAGGAAGAATCAAAAGAAGAGTCTAAGGAAGATGCTTCGGAGGAGTCGGTTCTTCAGACAATCGAAGTAGAGCTTGAGGGAGGTACCGGAAAGGTTACCTTGCAGTCACCTACAAATATTCAAAAAACTGCAGACGGGTATTTGGTTACATTTAGCTGGAGCAGTAAAAAATATGACTATATGATTGTGGATGAGGTGAAATATCTCCCTATTTCAACAGAAGAAGGGGCTGTATATGAGATACCGATCAAGAGTATCGATCAGCCTATTTCTGTGATTGCGGATACCATTGCCATGAGTACCCCTCATGAGATTGAGTATGTCATTACATTTTTAAAAGACACTTTAAAATAACTTTATTACATTATCCCGTGGCCTCGCTGAGGCTATGGGATAATTGTGGTTATATGCAGAGGTAAAATGAGAAGATTTTTATGGGTTTTATGTGTGCTGGTTCTGTTAACCGGTTGTCAACAAGCGAATGAAAACACACAAAATGAACAGATATTGAAAAAAATTGACAGCCTAAAGCTGGAGTATGCATCACAATTTTGTGCGGATTATTATGAAGAGGGATACATTCATGTATCTGTAAAGGATGGAACAGATTATGTAATTGTTCCCGCCGATAAAAAAGAAAACAGTCTTGGGTTAGAAAACCCTGTTTATATACACAGACCATGTGATAAAATATATTTGGCAGCATCCTCTGCCATGGATTTATTTCTTGCCATAGATGAGCTGGATAATATAGCCGTCAGTAGCACCAAGTCCAAAGATTACGCAATGGAAGCGGTCCGAAATGCCATGGATGAGGGAAAAATCGCTTATGCGGGAAAATACAGTGCGCCTGATTATGAATTGTTGCTTGAAAACGGATGTAATTTGGCAATTGAATCTACGATGATTTTGCATGCACCCAAAATAAAGGAACAGCTGAATCGAATTGGGATTCCGGTTTTTATAGAGCGGTCCAGCTATGAGGAAAACCCAATCGGAAGATTGGAGTGGGTAAAATTATATGGAATCCTGACGGATCAGGAAACGGTTGCAAATGCTTTTTTCCAAAATGAAATGGATAAAATCAATGAATTACTGAACACGAATCAGGAAAAAAATCAGGTCACCGATAATGCGAAAAAGGTGGCATTTTTCTCTATTTCTTCCGGAGGATATGTAACGGTACGTAAACCGGGGGATTATATCTGTGAGATGATAGAAATGGCCGGGGGAAAATATGCACTGGACAATCTTCTGGTAGAAGAGGAAAATGCTCTTTCAACGATAAATATTGGGATGGAGGATTTTTACAGAGAAGCCAAGGATGCGGATATCCTGATTTATAACGGCACCATCGACGGTGGTGTGGAAACAATGGAGGCTTTTTGTAAAAAAAATGAACTCTTAAGTAAGTTTACCGCGGTTTCTGAGGGGAATGTGTGGAGTACCAACCTGAATATGTATCAGGAAAGCAGTAAAATTGTTGAGGTAATCCGGGAACTGTCGGATGTAATCAATGAGGATGAAAGACAGAAGACATCGTATCAGTTTTTAAAACATTTGGAATAGGGAGTGTCGGATTGAAGAGACGAGTCGGAATATTATATTTTATACTGATTGTCAGCATAGTGTTCTTGGTGGTGCTGAATTTATTTTGGGGAAGCAGTTCCATTACCGCGGAACGTATGTGGGAAATACTGAGACATCCCCAATCGGCGGATTTATACGGAGTAATTGTCTGGGAAATACGAATTCCCAGAATTGTGGAGGCTATTTTTTTGGGAGGGGCTTTAGCTTTGGCCGGATATTTGTTGCAGTCCTTTTTTGCCAATCCAATCGCCGGTCCCTATGTTCTGGGTATTTCCTCGGGAGCAAAATTATTTGTTGCAATTTTAATGGTTTTTTCTTATGAATTGGCGTTTTCCATGTCTTCCATGATGATGGTAATCGCATCTTTTTTGGGCTCCTGTGTTGCGGCGCTGTTTGTGATTGCAGTTGCAAAAAGAGTACGAAATATGGCGGTATTGATTGTTTGCGGAGTAATGATTGGATATGTATGCTCGGCAGTTACGGAGCTTTTGGTCTCCTTTGCGGATGACTCCAATATTGTAAATTTACATAATTGGTCCATGGGGTCTTTTGGAGCGGCCTCCTGGACGAATGTGAGAATTATCATTCCTGTGGTATGCCTGGGGTTTGTATGCTCTGTGTTATTGTCCAAAGGAATATCGGTTTATCTGTTCGGAGAAACATATGCCAGCAGTGTAGGAATGAATATACGGCTGTTTCGATTTTGCCTGATTGTGGTATCCAGTTTATTGTCAGCGATTGTTACTGCATTTGCGGGCCCCATATCTTTTGTGGGTATTGCAGTTCCTCACGTGGTTCGAACAGTGACCAAAACCGGAAGCACCAAAACGATGATTTTGGCCTCTTTCCTGGGTGGTAGTGCATTTTGCCTTTTATGTGACTGGATTGCCCGCTATCTGTTCGCTCCGACAGAATTAAGTATCAGCACAATCACGGCGGTATTTGGTGCGCCGATTGTCATTGTTATGCTAATGCAGAAACAAGGACGGAAATCATAAGAATTCATTTGGAAATGAGAGTATTCATATGGCGGAAATACGTACAGAGCATTTAAAAGCAGGATATGAAAGAAAGATTGTGGTTGACCAGGTGGAACTTAGCGTAAAAGCAGGGGAAATCGTTGTTTTGATCGGCCCAAACGGTGCGGGAAAGTCTACCATCCTTAAAACACTGGCAGGACTTTTGGAGCCGTTGGATGGAACGGTTTTCCTGGGAGATACTTCCCTGAAGGAGCTTTCCCTGACGCAACGTGCAAAGAATATTTCGGTAATGATGACCGGTCGAAACCATACGGAATATCTTACGGTATATGACGTGGTTGCAGGTGGAAGATACTGCTATACAGATCTTTTGGGAAAACTGAGCGAGACAGACAAAGAGATTATTGAAGAAGCATTGAGGACCACCGGTGCTTATGAACAAAAAGACCTGGAATTTACAAAGTTAAGCGATGGACAGAAACAGCGCGTTTTGCTGGCAAGAGCCTTGGCGCAAAAGCCACGGTTTATGATTCTGGATGAGCCTACCAGTTTTTTGGATCTGGGATATAAGCTTTCTTTTTTGGAAATTGTAAAGGATTTGGCAAGAAAGAATCAAATCGGCATTATTATGTCTATGCATGAGCTGGAGATGGCTCACCGGGTTGCCGATAAGGTAGTATGTATCACGGCGGAAGGCCGCGTGGACAAGGTGGGCGCACCGGGTGAAATCTTTGTGCCCCAATATATTGAACGTATTTTTCGTATCTCACCGGGTCTTTTGGGTCAAACCTATCATTTTGGGAAAATACCGAATCCCGTGGCGCAGGTAAGTGAGAGACTAAAGGACCCGAAAGCCCGTTTTTTAATGGTACAGGGTACGATGTCCAGTGCCGGAAAAAGTCTGATTGTGGCGGGACTTTGCAGAATCTTTAAACAGGATGGATATCGGGTGGCTCCGTTTAAATCGCAGAATATGGCCCTAAACAGTTATATTACGGAGGATGGATTGGAGATGGGCCGCGCACAGGTAATGCAGGCAGAGGCGGCAGGAATCAAACCCAACGTGTATATGAATCCGATTCTGTTAAAGCCTACCAGTGACAGCGGATCACAGATTATTGTGAATGGCAAAGTAATTGGAAATATGCGTGCAAAGGACTATTTTCAATACAAAACCCAATTGGTTCCGGATATTTTGGCTGCGGTGAAAGAACTGGAAAAACAGGCGGATATTATCGTAATCGAAGGAGCCGGCTCTCCGGCAGAAATCAATTTGAAGAAGAATGACATTGTAAACATGGGAGTGGCCAATATGCTGGATGCTCCGGTGCTTCTTGTGGGCGATATAGACAGAGGGGGTGTGTTTGCGCAGCTTCTTGGTACAATAGAGCTTTTGGAAGAGGAAGAAAGAAATCGTGTGAAGGGTCTTATTGTCAATAAGTTTCGCGGAGATAAAACGATTTTGGATCCGGGTCTTGTCATGTTAGAGGAAAGAGGAGGCATTCCGGTTGCGGGCGTGGTTCCCTATATGCGGTTGCAGCTGGAAGATGAGGACTCTTTATCCGAAAAATTCGACCGTAAAGCAGAAGGAGCCGTTCAAATCGGTATCATCAAGCTTCCTCATATTGCAAATTTCACGGATTTTGATGTATTTGAACAGGTTCCGGGGCTTGCGATACATTACATTACCGGCACAAAAGAAGTGGAATCTATGGATATGATTATTCTTCCGGGAAGTAAAAATACGATTTCGGATATGATTTGGTTAAAGGAAACCGGGATGGAGTCTGCCATCAAAAAGTACAGTGCGACCGATAATCCGCTCCTTGGAATCTGCGGAGGATATCAGATGCTTGGGGAAAGCATTAGTGACCCGCTTGGTGTAGAGGCGGGTGGCCAGGTCAATGGACTCGGTATTTTACCGGTAAAAACTGTTTTGGCCGGAGAAAAACACAGAAGCCAGGTGCAGGGTCATTTTCTGACACCTACCGGTATTTTGGAATCCCTAGCCGGCATTGCTTACGAAGGATATGAAATACATATGGGAGAGACCACTGTTTTGTCGGATGAAATCAGCACATTTACAGAGGGAGAATCCGGTTATTGCAGGGGGAATGTATGGGGTACCTATGTTCACGGTATTTTGGATTCTGCCCCAATTGTGAAGGGGATTGTGAACGCATTGGCAAAACGTAAGGGAATCGATTTGGATTTAAATCAGGTAATTGATTATAAGGCTCGCAAGGAACTGGAATATGACAAACTGGCGGATACCATGCGGGAATATATGGACATGGATTTGATTTACGGAATGATGGGGATAAAACGATGACGTGTGAAGAACTTTTTCAAATCAATATTCCTAAGCCGGATCGGAATTATTGGAAACAGGCCCGGGCTGCCTGGGATTCTATATCCAAACCATTGGATGGACTGGGTGATTTTGAAACGCTGATTTGTCAGATTGCGGCGATTGAAGGAAAGGTGATACCGGAGATTTCAAAGCGGGAGCTTGTGGTGTTTTGTGCCGATAATGGGGTGGTAAAAGAAGGCATTTCTCAAAGTACACAGGAGATTACGAGACAGGTAGCTCTTTGCCTGGGCCAGGGGATTAGTTCCGCCTGTTGCCTGGCCAGAAGTGTATCGGCTTCTGTTTTGCCTGTGGATGTTGGGATTAACTGTGAGGAACCGATTGCCGGAGTTTTGGGGAAAAAGGTGGCTTTGGGAACCGAGGACTTTTTGGAAAAACCGGCGATGACCAAGGAACAGGCGCTGCAGGCAATGGAAATAGGTATTGAAATTGCGAAAATGGAAGCTCAAAAGGGTATTCATATCTTGGCCACCGGCGAAATGGGTATTGGAAATACGACCACAACAACAGCGGTCCTATGCGAATTACTCCATCTAAACAGTGACGAGCTTACCGGCAGAGGGGCCGGATTGGATGATAAAAAGCTGACTCGAAAAAAGGAAGTTATCATGCAGGGAATGGAACGCTATTCCCAATTATTTGAAGAGGCGAAGGATGAAAAATACCGGGCCTTTGAAATACTTCGCTGCCTGGGAGGATTGGATATTGCCGCAATGAGCGGATTGTTCATTGGGTGTGGAATATACCGTATTCCGGTGGTGATTGACGGGGTAATCAGTGCTGTGGCAGCTCTTTTGGCGGAATATATGGTACCGGGTGTCAGTGAATATATGATCCCTTCTCATTGCGGAAGAGAGCAAGGGACAAAGATGGCCCTTCAGAAGCTTGGGAAAAACGCTTTTATAAATGGAAATATGGCCCTGGGGGAGGGCACCGGGGCTTTGATGCTTTTTCCTCTTATGGATTCTGCACTGTATTTCTTCAGGGAAGGTCTTCGATTTGAGGGGGCAGGAATAGAAAACTATGAAAGGTTTCAATGATTATGGAACTGATTGTCGGTATGCCTGATAGCGGAAAGTCAAAACTGGCCGAGGAAAGGGCAATGGCTTTGGCCCAAGACGGAAAAAAATATTATATAGCAACCATGATCCCTTATGGAAAAGAGGGAGCGGACCGGGTGGCAAAACATCGTAAGATGCGGGACGGAAAAGGTTTTTTGACATTGGAATGGACCGAGGACATTGCAAAAAAAGTCAGAGACTGTAATGATTTATGTGATGCAACAGTTCTTTTGGAGTGTATGTCCAATTTGATTGGAAACGAGATGTATTCTCCCCAAAATAAGGGACAATCCAAAGATCGACTCCTGGACATTATTATGGATGAAGTAATGAGCTTGAAAAACAAGGCCAAAAACCTGGTAGTGGTTACAAATATCTTTCCGATGATGCAGGAGGGATATGATGCGGAAACCATTCGGTATGTGGAATTGGTAGATGCGGTAAATCAAAAATTAAAAGCCGAGGCGCAGGTAATATACCAATTTGAGGAAGGAGAATGGAGAAGATATGAGAATTCTTAAAAATATAATTGTGGCGTTCTCTTTGTATTCCAGAATTCCTATGCCGATTTTTGAGTGGAAGGAAGAAGATATGAAACATAATTTGGTTTTTCTTCCATGGATTGGAGGCTGCATTGGGCTTGTTTGCTTGGGAATGTATTTTCTCTTCTCCCGTTTTATGATCCCTGTCTTGGCGCAGGTGTGTCTGTATACGGCAATGCCAATCCTGATAACAGGAGGATTTCATTTGGATGGATTTATGGATGTTCAGGATGCAAAACAATCCTTTAAGTCAAAAGAAGAAAAACTGGAGATTTTAAAGGATCCCCATATCGGTGCTTTTGCCGTCATTCGATTGGCATTGTTTGGATTGGTTTGGATTGCATCCCTGACTGTTTTGTGCGAAGGAAATCAAAAAATACTGTTTGTGGGATTTATGCTTTTCTTTTTCGTTCGATGTATTTCATCGATATTAAGTCTTACGCTGAAGCATGCCAAAAAGAGCGGAATGCTCCATATGGAGACGGAAAAATCCACGAAATGGGATGTGGCCTGGGAAGTGCTTCAAGCGGTTTTGGTGGTGGGTCTGATGGCTTATTTGCATTGGATTTCTGCAGTTGTATGTTGCCTTGTGGCGGTTACCTATGCCTTTTGCTACAAAAGCTTCTGTTATAAAGAATTTGGTGGAATTACAGGTGATACGACCGGATATAGCATTGCAATGATGGAAGAATGGATTTTGGTCGCGTTGTCGGTACTTTCGGTTATGGAAAATAGTGGATTGTTGTAATTGTTGCTGGAGAGACATTTATGAAAGAAATACATTGTGTGTTGATTCGCCATGGAAGAACCAGGGGGAATCAGGAAAAACGATATATTGGATGTCGCACGGATGAAGCATTGGAGCCTTCCTGTGTAAGAGAATTGGATTTCGCAAAGGACTTTCTTGCAGGACAAAAGCTGGCTTCCGATGTATTTGTCAGTCCTTTAAAACGGTGTAAGGAAACAGCGGAGATTTTGACAGGAGAATCAAATTTGGTGGAGATAGCGGATTTTCGAGAAATTGATTTTGGCGATTTCGAAGGGAAGAACTATCGGGAACTGAACGGAAACCCTGTTTATCAGGCATGGATTGACTCCAACGGGGAATTGCCTTTTCCAAACGGAGAAAATAAGGCGGCGTTCATCAACCGAAACAGCACGGCGTTTCTGGAAGTCCTTAAAAAGCTGGAAAAAGCAAATACTCCGGATGACACGCTACATGTTTTTGTGGTACACGGTGGAAGTATTATGGCGATTTTAAGTACCCTCACCGGGAAAGAATATTTCGATTTTCAGGTGGACTGTACAGAGGGGTACTTGATTTGTGTTCGCATGCAGGAGGGAGAAATACATGATCTATCATATCATCGCCTTTGTGGCGGGAGTAGTACTTGATTGGGTTGTGGGAGATCCGATGAACTTTCCGCATCCGATTCGCTGGATCGGAACCCTGATCAGTAAGCTGACACATTGCCTTTTGGATCCGTATCTGCGAAATGGAAGAAAACCGAAAGCCGAAAAAAGAAATGGTTTCTTTTTGGTATTTGCAGTTGTTGGAATTACCGTATTTTTGACGGCTGCAATTCTTTTGGTTACTTACCGGATTCATCCCTACCTGGGCGTAGTGACGGAGACAATTATGACCTGCTATGTGTTGGCTGCAAAGAGTCTTTTCGTGGAAAGTATGAAGGTCTCGGATGCTTTGAAGGAACAGGGACTTGAGGCTGCACGTTATGCGGTTTCCATGATTGTGGGAAGAGATACCAACGTATTGGATGAGAAGGGTGTCATCAGGGCTGCGGTTGAAACGGTAGCTGAAAATACGTCAGATGGCGTAATTGCTCCTTTTTTGTATACTGCCTTGGGAGGTCCTGTATTGGGATTTGCTTACAAGGCAATAAATACCATGGATTCCATGGTGGGTTATCATAATGAAAAGTATGAGGATTTTGGTTTCTTTGCGGCAAAATTGGATGATGTGGTTAATTATTTGCCCTCCAGAATCAGTGCCTTATTTATGATTTTGGCCGCGTTTCTTGGGGGAAAGACCTATTCGGGAAAAAATGCCTGGAAAGTTTTTCGACGAGATCGATTTTGCCATAAAAGCCCGAATTCCGCACAAACAGAAAGTGTTTGTGCAGGTGCGTTGGGTGTTCGGTTGGCAGGAGATGCCAGTTACTTTGGAAAAATTGTAAAGAAGCCCTATATCGGAGATGCTACGAGGGAAATCGAACGGGAGGATATCAAAAGATCCGGTATTCTGATGTTTTTGACGGAAATTTTATTACTTCTGTCATGGGGATGCATTTGGGGCATTCTTTATTTGTGGAAATAGAGAAGTTTCGTGAAAAGGAAGCAATATGATACACGGTGGAGAGATTTATGACAAAAAAATAGAATACGATTTTTCGGTTAATATGAATCCGCTGGATTGCAAAGAGGTTTATTCGGAGATTTCCGGACGCAGTATGGACCGCTGGGGTCAATACCCGGATATGAATCAGACAGAATTTCGAAAAGCAGTTGCAAAGATCGAGCAGGTTTCGGCAGGTGAAGTATATGGTGGAAATGGCGCGTCGGAAATCTTTGTAAGTTTGGTAAATTGTCTGAAACCGCAAAATGCAATCCTGATAAATCCTTGTTTTTCCGGATATCATCGTGCACTTCTAACCCGCGATGCGTGTGAGATTCATACCATAGACACAAGAAGAGAGGAATGTTTTTGTGTGAATGAGGAGGTTCTTTGTTCCATTCGCGAGGAAATGAAGCAGGGCGGAGATCTTTTGATTCTTACCAATCCCAATAATCCGACCGGTAGGGCATTGCCCAAGGAATACTTGGAAAAAATAATCGATTTATGCAGGGAATATCATACAAAACTGATTGTAGATGAATGTTTTTTGCGTATGTCGGAAAATGTGACTTCGGCAGTCTCATATATTCACGTTTATGATGGGCTATATGTGGTAAATGCATTTACGAAGCTTTTTTCCCTGCCGGGAATACGTGTGGGTTATGTCGTATCGGCGCAGGAGAATATTGAAAGGCTAAGCGCTTTTTTCCCGGAGTGGAATCTGTCTGTCATTGCCCAGGAAGCCGGAGTGGTTTGTGAGGAGTATATTCGAAATCAAAACTGGATTGGACGGACCGTGGAAAAAATAAGTACGGAACGAACCTATATGATGAATCAGCTGGCTCAATTGGGTTATGAAGTATTTGAGTCGGACACATCGTTCTTTTTGATTTATTCAAAGGATGATGCGCTGAATGATTATTTGATGGAACACCGGGTTATGATTCGGGATTGTTCAAATTTCGAGGGACTTGAAAGAGGATTCTATCGTATTGGTATAAAGGATCGAAAGGCAAATGAAGTATTGCTGAATCTGTTAAGAGAGAGGGTAAAAACGGATGGAACTGGAACATGTATTGCCCCAGGATATTGAGAAACGAAGCTTTGAAATCATTACAAAAGAACTGGAAGAAAAGGGCATTTGTCTGGATGAAGATAAGGCATTTCTGATCAAAAGAGCAATCCATACCACTGCCGATTTTGAGTATGCCAACACACTTTGCTTTTCGGAGAACGCCATCTGTAAAATGGCAGAGCTGATTCGGGAAGGTGCAAATATTGTTACGGACACCAATATGGGTCTGTCCGGAATTAATAAAACCGAGATGAGAAAATATGGGGGATCCGTGTATTGCTTTATGGCAGAGGAGGATGTGGCTGCAGAAGCAAAGGAGAGAGGTGTGACCAGGGCAGTGGTCAGCATGGAACGAGCGGCAAAGCTGCCCGGCAAAGTGATTTTTGCCATTGGAAATGCCCCAACTGCTTTGATTAATCTCAGAGAAATGTATGATAAGAGGGTCTATATTCCCCAATTTGTTATCGGTGTGCCTGTAGGATTTGTAAATGTGGAATATGCAAAACAATTGATTATGGAAACGGATATTCCTTACATCATCAATCAGGGAAGAAAAGGCGGAAGTAATGTGGCTGCGGCCATTTGTAATGCTGTTTTATATGAGATGCGAAAAGGGAATTTGTAGGCTTTGCAAATGACCTGTATGAGGTGACTATGAGATACGGTTTTACCACCGGAAGTTGCAGTGCTGCAGCGGCTAAGGCGGCGGCATATATGTTGCTTAGCGGGAAAAGAAAAGAGAATATCGTGATTACGACACCCAAGGGTATTGATTTTTTTGCGGAAATTGTTGATATTTCCCGTGAGGAGAACTGTGTCCGTTGCGGTGTGGTAAAAGACGGAGGAGACGATCCGGATATTACTACCGGTTCGGTAGTGTATGCAACCGTTCGCAAACAAAATTCTGAGGAAGGCAATTTATTCATTGACGGTGGAGAAGGCGTAGGTCGTGTGACAAAACCGGGACTGGACCAGCCGGTAGGAAATGCGGCGATTAATTCTGTTCCAAGGCAGATGATTGAGAAGGAAGTCAGAGAAGTTATGGAACTGTTTGACTGTAATAATTCTCTGGATATTACCATTTCAGTTCCCGGCGGAGAGGAATTGGCAGAAAAAACCTTTAATCCAAGACTTGGAATTGTGGGCGGAATCTCCATTCTCGGAACCTCCGGCATTGTGGAGCCTATGAGCAACCAGGCTCTTTTGGACACCATACAGGTGGAATTGAATCAAAAAAAGGCCCTTGGTTATGATACAATTGTAATAGCTCCGGGCAATTATGGACTGGATTTCATGAAGCGGGAATATGGTTATAATCTGGATGAGGCCGTAAAATGCTCGAACTTTATCGGAGAGACGCTTGACATGATTGCAAAGCTTGGGTTTTCCGGGGTGGTTTTCTGTGGGCATATCGGTAAGCTGATTAAGGTATCCGGCGGTATTATGAACACACATTCCAGGGAAGCGGATTGTCGTATGGAATTGATGGTCTTTGCGGCCCTGAAGGCCGGTGTGAGTATGGAAGATTTAAAGCTGATCTCGGAATGCGTTACAACGGACGCGGCATATGAAATTATCCGTAATTCAGGGAAGGAAACAGAATTTATGGATTATGTTATGGGTCAGGTGGATTATTATTTAAAAAAGAGAGCCGGCGGACGATTTGAAATAGAAAGCATTCTGTTTTCCAATGAATACGGACTTTTGGGAGAGACTTCGAAAGCAAGGGAGAGAATGGAGGAGCTGACACGTTATGAAGAGGGATGATATAAGGATTCATTTTGTGGGAGCAGGCCCCGGTGCACCGGATTTAATCACCGTTCGGGGCATGGAACTGTTGAAACAATCGGATGTGGTGATTTACGCAGGATCTTTGGTAAATCCCCGTTTATTGGAATATGCACCGAATGCAACCATATATAACAGTGCCAGGATGACCTTGGAGGAGGTGCTCCGGGTCATAAAGGAAAGCTTTGAACAGGGAAAAACGGTAACGCGATTGCATACAGGAGATCCCAGTGTTTACGGCGCAATAAGGGAACAGATGGACGCGCTGGACGAATGGGGGATTGCGTATGATTCCTGCCCGGGAGTCAGTGCCTGTTTTGGCGCGGCAGCCAGTTTGGATTTGGAGTATACCCTTCCCGGTATTTCCCAATCCCTGATTATCACCCGAATGGCAGGAAAAACAGAGGTTCCGCCATTGGAAAGCATCGAAAAATTTGCTGCGCATCAGTCTACCATGGCAATCTATCTAAGTACCTCTATGCTGGCAGAATTAACAAAACGCCTGATAGCAGGGGGATATTTGCCGACGACTCCGGCAGCGATCGTGTATAAAGCCACTTGGCCGGAGGAGGAAATATATATGTGTACGGTGGAGGAATTGGCCCGGGTTGCCTCAGAGCATAACATTACAAAGACAGCATTGATTCTGGTGGGCGAGGTGCTTCAGGCAACCGGCTATGAAAAGTCAAAACTGTATGCGGCAGATTTTTCCACAGAATTTCGAAAGGCAAAAGAAGAGACAAAATGATTATCAGAGTATGCGGTTTTACGAATAGCGGAAGAAAAGTCCTTGAAAAACTAAAGACTGTTTTGGAAGAAGATCTTGTAGAAGAAAAACCGGAAGATGAAGCCCTGGATCCGTGGGTGGCGGACTGTTTCAGATATCAGATTCCTATTTTGTTTATTGGAGCCATGGGAATTGCAGTTCGTAAAATAGCTCCTTTTGTATCGGATAAACTGTCAGACAGTCCGGTATTGGTTATGGACGAAGAGGCTCGGTATGTGATTCCTGTGTTATCCGGTCACATAGGCGGAGCCAATAGAATTGCCAATAAAATAGCCCGTCAAATGGGATGCGTTTCCGTTATTACGACGGCAACCGATGTGCAAAACCTTTTTGCGGTAGATATATTTGCCGTAAAAAATGGACTTCGAATCATGAATCGTGACGGGATTAAAGCAGTTTCGGGGAAATTACTCCGAGAGGGTACCATTCGAATGCAGATTCATCCCGAGATTGCAATTGATACTTCTCAGGTTCCCAAATGTATTGAACTGCTTCCCTTTTCCGAGGAGATACCTGCAGATGTCGTGGCGGGATTGACAGAGAAAATGGAGAATCCAAACGAGAATTGTCTTTTTCTTGTATGGAAACCGTATATCATGGGGATTGGCTGTAAGAAAAATACTGCTTTTGAAAAACTGGAAGCATTTGTGGACAAGATTGCAAAGGAAAATGCAATTTCGTTGGAGCAGGTTGCTCAAATGGCAAGTATTGATTTGAAAAGAAAAGAACGAGGCTTGTTAGTGCTTGAAGCAAAAAAGAGAATTCCATTTATCGTATTTTCGGCGGAAGAGTTAAATGATTTGGAGGGTGACTTCACGGATTCGGAATTTGTAAAAAGTATTACAGGTGTTTCAAATGTCTGTGAAAGAGCGGCTTTTCGATTGTCGGGAGAGGGAGAACAAATCCTTCCCAAAACCGCGTCAGACGGCATGACTCTTTCCATCTATAAACGAAAAGCAGGTATTACAACATGGGAAATGTAATTTATATCGTGGGAATTGGCCCCGGAGAAGAACAATTTTTTACAGGTCAGGCGAAAAAAGCACTGGAAAGCAGTGATGTGATTATTGGATATACGGTGTATGTTGATTTGGTAAAACCGCTGTTTCCGAATAAGGAATACAGGACGACCGGAATGACAAAAGAAATCGAACGTTGCAGGCTCTGCTTTGAATTGGCAGGGAACGGAAAAACCGTATCCTTGGTATGTAGCGGAGATGCAGGCGTATATGGCATGGCGTCACCGATGTATGAATTGCATCCGGAATTTTCGGAGGTGGACATTGAGGTAATACCCGGAATAACGGCGGCGAACAGTGGGGCTGCAATGCTGGGGGCACCCTTAAATCATGACTATTGCGTAATTAGTCTAAGTGATCTGTTAACGCCCTGGGAGATGATAGAAAAGAGGCTGAAGGCAGCCGCGATTGGGGATTTTGCCATTGCCATATACAATCCTTCCAGTCATAAACGGGCGGATTATTTGCAAAAGGCTTGCGATATTCTTTTGGAAAATGGTGCGGGGGAAGATCGGGCCTGCGGATTTGTGGAAAATATAGGACGAGAAGGCATGAAAACCACGGTGTGTACCCTAAAGGAACTCAGAACTACACCGGTCAACATGTTTACCACTGTTTTTATCGGTAATTCAGAATCTTTTATACAGGGAGAGAAGCTGATTACAAAGAGAGGATATTCATCATGAAAACGGTTCTTATTTTTGCGGGAACAACAGAAGGAAGAGAACTGGTGGAAGCGCTTGTGAGAAGCCATGTGTCTTGTCATGCATGCGTGGCCACAGAATATGGCAGTCAGTTACTAAAATCAAATGACTATGTAACAGTGCATAGCGGACGTTTGGACGAAATGGGTATGCGCGCCTTGTATGAGACAATTTCCTGCGATATTGTGGTAGATGCCACACATCCCTACGCTCAGATAGTGACGGAAACCATTAAAAAGAGCATTGAGGGAACCGGTATTTCGTACCTTCGTTTATTGCGTGGAAATGATGTTTTGGCACAGGGAATTCTTTCTTATGATTCTATAAAAGACTGTGTAGAAGGCCTGAAAAAGACGACCGGTAATATTTTGCTTACCACAGGAAGCAAACAACTGGCAGAGTTTACACAGGATGAGAATCTGAGGAAAAGGCTGTTTGCACGAGTGCTTCCGGGATTGGAAAGCCTCGAGCTTTGTTATCATGCCGGACTTGAAGGAAGACAGATTATTGCTATGCAAGGTCCCTTTTCTTCTGAGATGAATGAAATTACCATTCGGGAATACGGAATTGAACATTTGGTTACCAAGGAAAGCGGTGCGGCCGGAGGAGTGGACTCCAAACTGGAAGCTGCTCAAAGGACAGGAATTACCGTTCATGTGTTGAAAAGACCGATGGAAGAAGAAAAATCCGGTAAGAAGAATCAGGGCTTGTCGTTTGCGGAAACCGTAAGCAGTTTGGAAAAGCTTTTGGAGGTTTCCCTATCGCGTGGATTGCTCCGAATTGTTCTGGCAGGAATCGGACCCGGTAGTGGCGAGATGATGACACAGGAGGTAAAAGAGGCTGTTTTACATGCGGATTACCTGTTTGGAGCACAAAGAATGCTGGATGCTATAGATTCATCGGCGAAAAAATACCCCTATTATTTGAAGAAGGATATTGTTCCCTTTCTGGAAGAACTGTCAGAAAAAACATATCGGGATTTGAATATGGTGGTGTTATTTTCCGGAGATTCCGGCTTTTACAGTGGCTGTAAAAAGCTTTATGAAGCTTTGAAGGACAAGGAACAATATGACGTAAAGATTATGCCCGGAATTTCATCTGTTGCGACTTTGGCGGCTCGTTTGGGCATAGACTGGCAGGATGGAAGAATTATTAGCCTTCATGGAATCCCAAAAGAAGAATGGATTCCAATGCTTCGGGAGGAAGTGCAAACGGAAGAGAAGATTTTCCTGATTACTTCCGGTGTTCAGGATGTACAAAAAATAGGACAGGTATTGTCTGATTTGGAGGACAAGACAAAGCTTACCCTGCATTTTGGTTTTCAGCTGTCTTATCCGGAGGAGAAAATTTTAGAACCGACCTGTAAAGAATGCGAAGATATTACGGAGGAAGGGTTATACTGCGGAGTAATCCAAAATCCATTCCGAAAAAGAAGAAATTTGGTTCCGGTATTGTCGGACGATTGGTTTGAACGGGATAAAGTACCGATGACCAAGGAAGAAATTCGAAAATTATCCATATGTCAAATGCGACTGAAGGAAGGAGATGTCATATATGATATTGGAAGCGGAACCGGTTCTGTTTCGGTTCAGATTGCATCCCTTTCGTCCTCTTTGCGGGTATTTGCGCTGGAATGTGACCCTCAGGCAACGGTACTTACAAGAAAGAATATAGAAAAGGCAACCCTTTCCAATGTGGTTGTGGTAGAAACCATGGCACCTGACGGATTGGATGCTTTGCCGAAGGCAGACGCTTGTTTTATCGGAGGAAGCAGGGGAAACTTGGGGAAAATATTGGAAACTCTGCGTGCAATCAATCCGGCTATGAGAGTTGTAATGAATGCGGTGAGTATGGACAGCATTTGCGAAATGTACGGTTTGTTAAAATCCTTTGTGGTGCGTGATTTGTCCATTACGCAAATATCTGTTACAAAGACAAAGGAAATTGGCCAATATCAGATGCTGAATGCCAATAATCCGGTATTTCTATTTGCATTTACGTTTGGTGAATAACTGACAGGGGAAAAGAATATGAAGAGTGCTATCATGATTGCGGCAACGGGCAGTGGTTGTGGAAAAACCACAATTACCTGCGCACTGTTGGCAGCTATGAAGAAGAATAACTTAAACACTCGGGCATTTAAATGTGGTCCGGATTACATTGATCCGATGTTTCATAAAACGATTATTGGGGTACCATCTACCAACCTGGATTTGTTTTTTGCAAAGAAAGATCAGGTGCGGGAATTGTTTTATGCGGACAATAACAGTGATATTTCCATCGTGGAAGGCGTCATGGGGCTGTATGACGGAATGTCTTCCGAAAATACCGATGGTTCTTCCTATGATTTGGCCTGTACGTTGGATATTCCCATTGTACTGGTGGTGAATGCCCATGGTATGGGACGTTCCGTATTGGCAGTTATCCGTGGCTTTTTGGATATGGATTATGAGAAACGAATCCGAGGAGTGATTCTGAATCAGGTATCCCCTATGTATTACGAAACCTTGAAAATACTCATTGAGAAGGAACTGCAGGTTAGAGTGTTTGGGTATTATCCCAAATTATCGGATGGAATATTTGAAAGCCGTTATTTGGGCTTGAAATTGCCGGAAGAAATCGAAAAACTATCGGAACTGGTGCAAACTGCCGCAGATCGAATCATGCAGACCACGGATATAAACGGATTGTTGTCATTGGGAGCGGTACCGGAGGCTTTGCGGAATCAATACAAGGAAACTGCGAAAAAAAATCCGGAAAAAACGGTTCGTATCGGAGTGGCGCGAGATGAGGCCTTTTGCTTTTTTTATGAGGAAAATCTACGCCTTTTGGAGAAAATGGGGGCAGAATTGGTATTTTTTTCGCCTCTTCGAGAGGAAGAGCTTCCGAAGAATCTGGACGGACTTCTTTTTTGCGGCGGTTACCCGGAGCTGCATGCAAGTAAATTAAGCGAGAATGCATCCATGCGAGCTTCTATCAAAGAAGCGATTCTGTCCGGAATGCCTTCCTTGGCGGAATGCGGAGGATTTATGTATCTTCATGAGGAGATTGTAGTGGATGGGGAAGCATATCCTATGGTAGGTGTTGTCAGTGGCCGATGCGAGAAAAAGGACCGCTTGGTAAGGTTTGGCTATCTGCGTATGGAAGAAAAGAAAAAAGAATTTTTGATAGGGGAGGAATCCGTTGTAAAAGGCCATGAATTCCACTATTATGATAGTACGAACAATGGCATAGATGCTATTTGCAAAAAACCTTCTACCGGAAAAAGCTGGGAGGCAGCCCATATCAATAAGAATCACTGGTGGGGATTTGCTCATTTATACTATTTGTCAAACCCGGATTTGCCGGATTTGTTTCTTCGGGCTTGTCGGCAGTGGGGCGGGAAATAGACCCGGAGTAGTCGGCATGATGGCAAAAAGGATAAGGTGAGGAGTAACATTTGAGGAATTTTGAGTGGTGTGTATATACCTATAAACACAGAATGGCCTTTCAATACGTGGCAAAGAAATTCATACAGGATCCGGTTCTTTTGGAGAAAATTCTGGAGAGGGGCAAATGGCATGATCTGGATAAGCTTTTGCTGTATCAGTTTATGGACTGGCAGCAAGCCATCGAGTTTCATGTAAAGAAGAGGCCCCATCATCTGGAATGCCCGGTGCAGAAAACCTATGAAGATTTGGTGGAGATGATTATTGATTTGGAATGTTCACCCTATACCAAGCCCGATAAGCCGTTAAATGCGTTTGATTTTCTGCAGAAACTGATTCGACAGGGAAACGTGGACAAGGAAACAGCCGGCCGATTGTTGGAGGTTTTACATGCATTTGGAATCGATTTTTCTTATGATGTAACCCAGGAAGCGGAAACGAAGGCGTTTTTGGATGCCCTTCCGGAAGTGACGGAAGAAATGATTTTGCTGGAAATATTGGAATTTGTTCGAACCGATCCGAAAGAGGAACTGGATTTTATCAAAGAAAGCCAAAAAAGCGGAAATACGGAAGCTGACTTTTGGTGAAATACTTGCATACATATGCATTTTTTCTTATAATTAGAATAACAAATGCGAGGAAGCATTGACATAGTGATCGAAATCATTAGGCCGATGCTTTTTTTGCGTATGCGGAAACGATACGATAGGAGGAAGCGATATGAAAAATACGAAAGCTTTCCAATTAAAATATTATTTGTCCAGGTTGTTTTTTGCGTTAGTGCTTTTATTTACCGTTCTGTATGTAATCATTGGGCGGAGCATTGCCAAAACAGATTTTCCGGAAAAGAACGGGTCCTGCAATGCCTATTCGGCTTCCTTTGAAATCGAGGGAGAGGGAGCAAAAAACCACACCTTCCCTTATTATTCCGATCGAAATGCCGGTGATACCACCGTTCTTCTGGCAGATTTGCCCGGGGATATGGAAGACAATATGGTCATTTGCCTCAGACCGGATCAGCTGGATACCAGGGTGTACATTGATGGGGAACTTCGTATGGAGTATTCCACAGAAAGCGTTCGCATTTGGGGGAAGGTTTCTCCCCGAAGGTATATTTTTATGCCGGTGGAGAAAAAAGATGCGGGAAAAGAGCTGCGAATTGAGTTGACTACGGCGGTCAATCAGTCCGGAAGCTTTAACATCCTAAATTATGGCGATAAATATGATGTGGTTATGAATTTGATTCGCGGAAGCATGAGTGATATCGTTATCGCATTTATCATGCTGATTGTCAGTGTTTTGTGCCTGGTGTCAGGTATTATTTTAAGTATCGGACTGAAATCGTTCTTCGAAATCACTTATCTGGCAGCTATGAGTATTTTGGCCTCCATATGGATTTTGTGTAATGCGGAAGCCAGTCAGCTGTATTTCCCCAATATGACCATGACCATGACTATTGACTATATGATGCTGATGCTGTTACCTTTCCCGTTCCTGTTTTTCATGAACCTGGTGCAAAACAGGAAATTCGACATGGTTTACAAGGTATTTGAAGTCATCGCTATGGCGGAAAGCAGTGTGTGCCTGATTTTGTTTGTCCTGAAAATAGTTGATTTATCTCAGATGTTTCTTGTGATTGCGGCGGTTTTCGGAAGCTCTCTGATTATGATCCTGGTGACCATCGTTTTGGATATTCTAAAGTATAAGAATTACCGTTATATTATCGTTGCCTTCGGAATATTTGCAGGCATATTCGCTACCATTTTACAGCTTCTTTTGTTTGCTTTCGGCAGATATGCCTTTGGTGGAAAGGCAGTGGCGATTGCGCTTTTGATTATTATGGCGACCTCTGTTATTGATACCTTCCGAAGAGTGAAACAGATGGAAATCGATAAGCAGATGGCCATCGCCCAAAGCAAGGCGGAAAGCAGCTTCCTGGCAAATATGTCGCATGAAATCAGAACACCGATTAATGCGGTTCTGGGCTTAAATGAGATGGTAATTCGAGAAACCCAGGAAGAGAAAACCCTGGGGTATGCAAAGCATATCGAGAGTTCCGGCAAGATGCTTTTGGCCATTATCAATGATATCCTGGATCTTTCCAAGATTCGTTCCGGAAAATTGAAAATAATTGTGGATGAATACAGCCTGGAGGATGCCATTCGAAATGTTTGCGATATGATTCGTCCCAAGGCGGCGGAAAAGAAACTGGAGTTTTCCGTATCTGTGGATTCGAAACTTCCGAATAATCTGATCGGCGATGAGATTCGAATCAAGCAGATTGCCATTAATATTTTGAATAATGCGGTAAAATACACCGATGCGGGCAAAGTTTCCTTGAAGGTAACAGGAGTCCCGATTGATGATGAAACGACCAGCCTGTCTATTGCCATCAGCGACACCGGCCGTGGTATCAAGGAGGAAGATCAGGCGGCTCTGTTTGATGCATTCTCCCGTGTGGATGAAAAGAACAATAAATCCATTGAGGGAACCGGCCTTGGACTGGCATTGGTAAAAAGCCTGGTGGATTCCATGGGCGGCACCGTTTCTGTAGAAAGTGTGTATGGAGAAGGATCCACCTTTATCGTGGAAATTCCGCAAAAGAAAAAGGACGATGTAACTGTAGCAGAGGCCAGAAAAGCAGCAGCTGCGGCCCGCCGCGAGGAAAGGGCCAGAGAAGAATCGGGACAGACGGAAAACGCAGAGTCGGCTCCTGCGTCAAAAAAGAAGAAGGACGAGCCTCTCTTTCTTGCACCGGATGCCAAGATTCTGGTTGTGGATGACGTGCCCCTGAACTTAATGGTGGTTACAAGCCTATTGGAGCGTACACAGGTGCAGGTAACAGAAGCAGAAAGCGGCGTGAAGTGCTTGGAATGCCTCGCAAAGGACCACTTTGATGTCATCCTTTTGGATCATTTGATGCCCCAGATGGATGGCGTGGAAACCTTGACCAAGATAAAGAAGGAAAATCTTGCAACCGGAACCGCTGTGGTGGCCCTGACGGCAAATGCAGTCTCCGGAGCCCGAGAAGAATATTTATCCTATGGTTTTGACGATTATTTGACAAAGCCTGTGCGTTCGGAGGAACTGGAGGCAACGATTTTGAGATATTTGCCAAAGGATAAGGTACAATAGGGGGGGCTTGTATGAAAAAAGATAACAAAGGTTTTACACTTGTGGAATTAATTGTGGTATTGGTCATTCTGGCGATTTTGGCGGCGATTCTTGTGCCTTCCCTGCTTGGATATATCGATCGTTCCAGGGACGGTCAGGATATGTTGGATGCCAAAAATATGCTGACTGCGGTACAGGCCAGACTGAGCGATGCATACGCTATAACGGAGCCGATTAACGATAAAGATCATAATAGCAACAGCAATAAAAATGCGGACGGCGATATTGTCTGGTTGGGAAAACCCATCGGAGACGATATTTTGAAGCTTGCGGATGCCAATCCCTACATGTGCATCGTAGGCATAGGTAAATATAGTAAATATATTTCCACCGATCCCCACAAAGCCTATACGGCCATGTTTATGATTTATTGGCCGGAAAAGGATAAAGAGCCCATATTCTTTAACGGTTCCGAGTGGATGCGAGATTATCCCTGGGAAAGCAAATCCAACGAAGGCGTGAATAAGTTCAACTACAAGGGCGAGGAGGTTTACCTGCAGTTTTACTTTATTACCCGCGATACCTCAAGGAAAATTGATAACAACTGGAACGATTTAAAGAACGCTTTGAAAGCAAATGGGAAAAAAGTATATTAGTTTTTAAAAAGTGCAATGTATCCCCCGCGACGATTCGGATTGCGGGGGATTTTTTTGCCTAATATTCATGGTTTTGCACTTTCGGACAGTATACTTTCAAACGCTTTTTCGGTATAATTGTCCATAGGTATGTTTTGTGATTTTACGAAGAAATACGAGGGAAAAACAGTGGCAGAAAAGTACATTCCCGCCAAGACGGGATATAACAAATTGCAATTTACAGACAATTCAAATACAACCGTATACATTTATGGTGCAACCGGTTATGGTAAGAGCCGCATGGTAAAGGAATATACCAAGCGAAGAAAGGCACTTTGGTTATCCGGTGGAGCGACGGAATGGAATCTGGAGAACTTGACCGAGGGGAGTGCTGTAATCATCGACGATTTGCAGCTGCTTACCTCAGAGACGCAAAAACAAAGGATTCTGGAATTGGCAGGCAGAACGGATATCTGGCTCATCTTAATCGGTCGTATGCAGTTTCCGCAGTGGATGTATTCCATGATAACCGATGGCAAAGTCGTGATTATTTCGGAAGAGGATTTATGGCTGAATGCGGAGGAAATCAAGAAAATCGCAGACAATCGAAAAATTCCGGTGACCGAAAAAGAGGCACAAAGAATTGCATTGCGCGCCTGCGGAAATGCCATGGTGGTTTCGCTTTTGTTACAGATGATGCAGGATGGAAAACCTCTGGATGATACGCTGGAGGATAAGCTGGGGGTTGCTTTTGCGGAATATCTGGAGAACTATATTATTGTTCAGTGGAATATAGACCTCCAGGAGTTTCTCATGCAGATTAGTGTGGTGGACTCCTTTACCTTGCCCATGGCGGTAATGATTACCGGCGATGATAAGGCTGCTTTGATGCTTGAGGAGGCATTTCGTATCGGTAATTTCATCGAGAAAACCGGTGAAACTTATACCATTCGAGAGTACCTTATTTTGGCCTTACGCCGGCGGGCGCATAAAGTATTTGGCCAGCAGAAATATATGAGTTATGTGCGCAACGCAGGTTTATATTATGAGACCCATGATGACCTGGTAAATGCGCTTCGTATGTATGCGATTTGTGAGGAGAAGGATAAGGTTCGCTCCATTCTTATCCGAAACGGCCGACGTCATATGGGAAACGGCAAATTTTACGAGCTTCGCCGCTATTATTTAGCGCTGGAGGAAGAGGAGGCAGATGGCAGTATCGTCCTTATGTCTTCTCTCAGTATGCTGTATTCCGTTATGATGAATGAGGAAAAAAGCGAATACTGGTACCAAAAAATTAAGGATTATTCCAAAACTGTGAAGGGCGGAGAAAAAAGAGAGGCAGAGGAAATGCTTCTTTACCTGGATATTGCCCTTCCTCACAGAGGATCCGTGGATATCCTGGATATTTTGAAAAAAGTGATTCCACTGGTAACAAGCGGGGGAATCCATTTGCCGGAATTCTCGGTAACCAATAATCAACCCGGAATCATGGTGGGTGGAAAAGACTTTTGCAGTTGGAGTAAAAGGGATGAATTTCTGGCCAATACCATTGGAAAACCCCTTGAGAAGCTGATGGGGGCTTATGGTCGCGGTATGGTCCATGCATCCTTGTGCGAGAGTTTTTATGAAAAAGGTGGCAGAGATTCGGAGATGCTCAATCATGCCATGCAGTCTCAGATGGAAATCGAGGGCGGAGGAAGACTTGAAATCCTTTTTGCGACGGTGGGTGTGCAGGTGCGCTACAATATGATTTCCGGAAAACATGCACAGGCCATTAGTTTATTAAATGCCTTCGAAAGGCGCCTTGCCCAGGAAGATAATCCGGCCATGAAGGCCAATTTCCGTGCACTGAGATGTCGTGTGAATCTGATGCTAAATGACAGAAATGCCGTGCAGCAATGGCTTTTGGAGGCCCCGGATGAGCTGCAGGAGTTCTGGACACTGGAACGATATCGATATATGACCAAGGTATTGTGCTATCTGGAGCTTGGTCAAAACCTGGAGGCCATCAATCTTTTGAATCGTGTAAGATATTATGCGGATTTAAGCAAGCGCCCCTATATTCGGATGGAGACCGGACTACTGCAGGCGATTGCTTATAAGAGAGAAGGACAGGAATGGAAAGCGGTTATGCTGGAAAGCCTTGAAGCTGCAAAGGAATACCATTTCGTTCGTGTCATTTCCGAAAAAGGTGCCGGAATTCTCGCTCTTTTACAGGAAATCAAGGAGGATTATCTGGCCACCGAGGGAGCGGATGCAAAGTGGTTTCAAAAAGTCCTCAAGGAGACAAAGGTGGTTGCGGAGCGCTATTCCGGTTACCTGAAAATCGAGATGGCACAGCCGGCAGATTTTAGCGAGAATTCCCTGACCATTCTGCGTATGCAGGCTGAGGGCTACAGCATCAAGGAAATCGCTGCCAGCCTGGGAGCCTCTGAGCGTACGGTGAAATATCATGCGGCCGAAAACTACCGCAAGCTGGAGGCCAAGGGAAAAACCGATGCGGTGCAAAAGGCCAGAAGCATGAATCTGATATAAGAGATACAACATAGATTGATCGACAAATCGAGAAAGAAGGAAAAGCGATGAAGCAGAAGAAACAGCAATGGAAACGGGTAATTTCTTGGGTTCTGTGTATGATGATGGTGTTTACCTCCATCAATCTGCCGGAAAATATTGTAAAGGTAGATGCCGCTGCGGCGACACAGACACAAGGAACTGCTATGGATGCAAATGATGTGGCGAATCCACAATTTGACCAAAGTGATAAGATTGCCAGCAAGGCAGCCTGGGATTCCGATGGAGTTACCGTCTACACAGCGGGAGAGGAGGAATACCTGTTTGTTCAGTGGCAGGAAAGCGGAGTTAACAAGGTCTATACCTGCAAGGCAGTCAAGGGTACGGTGA
>DCGY01000004.1:0-3206 GCA_002314715.1 Lachnospiraceae bacterium UBA1766
TGGGTATTTTTCCACACAAAGGGGGTGGTGCGGTGTGGTGTGGCGAGTGTACCTGCGGTAACGGCGTGTCATAAAGCCTGCATCTGAATCCGCTGATTTTAGAAAATGGTGTAGTAACTTTTTTCGGGTTCCTGCCAATTCAATGTTAATGTTCACATGAACCCTCCAAAAGGATTTTGCATAGCGGTTTTCTGCTGTCAGAAAACCAACACTTATGACCGCCGTTTATAAGTAAAAAAACTCCGCCCGAAGGCGGAGGAAAATTTATTTTTTCATTTGGAAGCGGCTGCTTTGCCGCAGGATATTACGGTCAATCATTACCGGTGTAAGCGCAGAGTTTTCGATGGGTTCCTGCTTTTTATAGGCGGTACAGATATCCTCCCATTCGGGGCGTACAAAGGTCAGTGTGTTTTCAAGAAGGTAAATGAAGATTCCAAGACCGCCGTTTTCAACATCTGTACAAAGTGCAAATAGTTCATTTCGTACATCAGGCGCAAATTTAAGAAAAAGAAGCTTTTCTAGGGTGTCGATATATTTGATAAATTCATCTTTGGAGACTAACTTGAATTCTGCCTTGAACAGCCTTCGGAAAATCTGAGGCTGATTGTGGTCATTTGCTCCGGAGAGCAGATTTTGGAGCTGATATGTCCCACAGAGAACCATTGGGATGTTTGACTCATCATAAATCTGACGCAGTACATCAATCTTACTGACATTTCCACGATGAAGATTTTCACATTCATCAAACAGAAGGATATGCTTGGGGTCACTGACCAGAGCCTCTGTCAACTGTTGCTGAACAGAATAAGTGTCTCCTTTTACATGGGTATTGACTGAATTTGCAATTTGGACAAGAAGATTTTTCATTGTCATCGTAGGCGCACATAGAATTCTGTGTGCACACGGATTTTCCAATTCGATATCATTCAGCAATGAACTCTTTCCGGAACCAGGTGTACCGAATACCGCAGTAAGCTTCCTCTGTTTAATGCCCATCCTAACTGTTCCCATAACCTCATCGTAGGATTTGGTTTCCATTGTTGGAAGAAGGGTGCGTCTAAGCATTGGTTACTCCTTTCGACCAAGTTGTGCAAGAAAATCCCCGACAATATCAGGAACTTCAGGTTCGATGGTCAGATCTTGTATTTGAATTGCTATATCCTTTAGCTCATCTGGGATTCGAGGATCGTCATAAGCTTCCTTTGCATCACGTTCAAGATCAATGACTTGACCATATGCTACATTATCAATCGCTGGAATACCAGTTCCGAGTTCTGTCAGGTTGTTCTGAAGTACTATGTTGTGCATCTGTTTGATGTGTGTGGAATATGTCTTAAGCTGAGAGGCTTGTTCTTGAAGGTGTTGAATAACAAGGTGGCTTTTTTCCTCGATGATGTTTAGACCTTCGACTGGATGAGCCTCTCCGATAAAGACTTGCCCGTAGACAATGGCAAGCGAACGATTAAAGGGCTCATCAAAAGTGTATACCTGTACTTTTTCATAAGGCATTTGCGGGCGAATAAAACGAGCGAGGCCGGGATGCCAATAGATTAGAGGTTTACCCTTAAACATTCCATAATGAATTCCGTTGGGATATACAGCACATGACTTCTTTTTATGCTTCAGAACGGATAAAGTGCGCCATGAGGGAACGACGGTTTTTTCTTTTGGTAATCTGAGGTATCGCTCCATAGGAGATTCACTTTCATCTTTCGCCTTGAAGTTGTTGTATCCAGGGAAAATCACATCGGCGAAAATATCTGCGAATTGTTCAAATGTATAAAGATTTCCCTCTTTAATATCTTGAGCAAGGGTTGAAGGACGATTTGTAGGCTTATTTCCGCAGTATCCTTGCATTTTGCAAATGAATTCATCCTCAATTGTTTTCCAGACACGCTCGATTGGTTTTGCTCTTCCGTTGTAAATTCGAGCTTTTACCTGAGTAATGCCGAGCCACTCAAGGATTCCAGATTCGCCGAATTCCTTGTTAAGGTACAGTGGGGGTTCATTATGGCTATTCGGAAGCCCTTTCACCAGATTAGCCCTAAAATCTTTACCGTTGTCCGAATACCAGTAGCGACATGTGCCAAAAATTGGAGAATCCGCTTTAAAGGCGGAAGCTGTAGAAAATGTATGGGCAATAAGTTCGGAGTTCGGATTTGTTGAAAGCGTATATCCCACCAGTACTTTACTGGCAATATCCATAATACCGGTGAGCCACACCCTTCCTGTGTCGAAGTGTCCGTCCTTGTACACCTTAGTCTTAACAATAATATCAAGAAGAGTATGATCAGGAAACCAACAATAATTAACAATTTCGGGATGAATTCTCGGTATTGTGTGCTGACATTTTGACATCCATGCTCGTACACCTGCCCAAGCCATATAGGTCTCCTGTTGAGGGATTCGTGAAGTAATTGTATTAACTGTGTCTCTGGTATTTGGCGTAATCATAAAGGTCGAGTTGCGTTTACAAGTAGCAGAAGGCACATAATCATTCTTTTTATGGGCTTTCGCTTTAGACTCAGGGTGATAAGGGCAGTTAATACATAAAAAAGTTTTCAGATTTTTCGTTTCTCTGAAAACGCTATTATCAGACGGACGACCAGCGGATTCATGCCGTGCGATGATATAATCCCGACAATAGAAACAGCATTTTCGATACCGATCCACTGTGTCCTCGCCTTTGTATGGGTCGGATAATAAGTTCATGAGAGAGGTGTGGCTCATAAAGCGGCTCCTTTCACGCATAAGAGTTCTATAAGTAATGCCGTTTGAAGTAGCAAGATTAGTTAAATTTGATGTAACCGTTCTATCTGCTGCATACGCTTTTTGAATTGAAAGAGTATCTCGGACAAGCTTTGTTCGGTTGAAAAATGCTTGTACACCAACAGAGAGGTAAGGAATTTCGTCATCGGGGGTGGCTTCCTGCATTAAATCAACATCTACATATCTATCTCGTAGCAGGTATTCTTTTATATATGCTTCCTGTTGGATGAAGGGGATTTCTGTTAAGGGGATACTGTCGTTTTCGAGAAGCGTAGCATACATTGTACGGAGACGTTGCGGTTTTGTCCCTGTGATGTCGGATAAAATCGGAATAGCTATTTTATATGGAAACATAATTGGGCTCCTTAAAGCGAAAAGAATTATGAATCGGATAGGTCAAGGCTGATTGGAATCGTCTTTACGATAGTCCGTTGGGG
>DCGY01000004.1:3345-4051 GCA_002314715.1 Lachnospiraceae bacterium UBA1766
ATTGTCGCGGAGCAATAATATAACAAAGCGATTTATATTATAGGCGAGCATGTGTGCTGTTGTCAATAGGGTAACTATATATTTTTTAGAGTGAGGACGATTGTATGAACTCTCGCATAAAGCTAATTCGGAAGCATTTTGGATTGTCACAGGTTCAGTTTGCTCAAAAAATCAATAAATCAGCGGGTCTCATTTCAAATGTCGAGACAGGTAGAAGTGGAGTATCTGATGATACAATTAGAGATATTTCTACTGTGTTTGGCGTGGATGAAGAATGGCTAAGGACAGGTCAAGGCACAATGTTTCCAGAAGGTGCAGAAAAGGATGAGGTAAATAAAGATTGTGTTGGGAATCGAGTACGTCAGGTACGCAAAAGTGTGGAACTATCGCAAGAGCAGTTTGCAAAGCAACTTGGATTTCACAAGATGCATATTTACTATGTAGAAACAGGAAAATACATTGCATCAAATGATTTCTTGATGAAAGTGTCAACTGTGTTTCGTGTGAATTACGATTGGCTTATGACCGGGCAAGGTAAGATGAAGGTATCAGTTAATGAAAAGAATGATATTCTTGATGAAAGGCTAATTGATTGGTTAAGGGCGCACCCTGATGTTGTAAACGAGCTGAGACTGCGCAGTGGATTGGATTGACAGGTGCAATCAGCCGGTATAAGGAAATCAATCCTTCATTAATAACAATTGAT
>DCGY01000066.1 GCA_002314715.1 Lachnospiraceae bacterium UBA1766
ACGACCAGTACCAGATTCGCCGCGTTATGCGTAATTTCTGCAAGTGGTATAAATACGTTTCTCAGATCGTTCGCATGTTCGATAAGGACCTGCATAAGGAATTCGTTTACTGTTCCTTCCTGGTTGGACTCCTTCCTGCAGAGGTAGTGGTAATGGATAACATTGCCCAGCTGCTTTCTCTGGAGATGTACAAACTGGAAAAGACCTTTGATGGTGATATTAGTCTTGGCGACGAAAGCGGCATATACACTGCTGCTGAGCCCAAGGGCGCAGGCAAGCCGGAGCAGAAGGACCCGCTGGATGAGATCATTGAACGTATCAATGAGAAGTACAAGGGTGAATTCACCGAGGCCGACCGTGTCATGATTGGTGCTCTTGCTGAAAAACTTCGTGGCGATAGTAAGCTTACCAATATGGCGCTTTCCTCCGATCCTCAGATTTTCGCAGAAAGCATTTTCCCGCAGGCTTTCAACATTGCTGCCCAGGACAGCTATATGGAATCTCAGGAAACCTATACATCGCTCTTTGAAGACCAGAGCAAATATAACGCTATTATGAGCACGCTTGCCGACATGTTGTATCGCGAGATGCGTCATCCGGGAGCAAAGAAATAATAATCGAGAGGTGCCTGTATGGAGTTCGAAGTAATCCGCAGCAATCGCAAATCCATGGCGATAGAAATAAAAATGAATAAGCTGATTATCCGGGCTCCACTGCAGGCTACCAATGAGGATATCAACTCGTTCATGCTTCAAAACAAAAAATGGATTGAAGACCATATTGCCAAAGCTCAGGCTAAGCAAAAAGGGCTGGAATCTGTACATAAACTCAGTATGGATGAAATTCAGGTTCTGGCTGACAGAGCACTGGAGACAATTCCTGAACGGGTTGCATATTATGCTCCACTGGTCGGCGTGACTTATGGAAAGATCACGATACGTAACCAGAAATCAAAATGGGGCAGCTGCAGCAGCAAAGGAAATCTGAATTTCAACTGTCTTCTGATGCTGACACCACCTGAAGTCATCGACAGTGTAGTCGTGCATGAATTGTGCCATCGGAAGGAAATGAACCACTCCGATAAGTTTTATGCTGAAGTTCTACGCGCTTTCCCTGATTATTGGAAGTGGGATAAATGGCTGAAAGAGAATGGCAACATACTCATGGCAATGATGACAAAGTAAGGAGCATCCGATATGACTATTACAGGAATAGAACTTACCAATCAGTTCTTTGAGGGAGAAACTGCTGGAAGAAGCGGTAGCCCCAAAAACCCAGGGAACCTCTCTATTTCGGGGGACCAGCTGATACACTATGCAACGCCCATCCTTCAGCGACAGCAAGAATGTTATATCCTCAACGTGTCGCGATACTCGCTTGTGACAGGACAATTGCAAAAGCGTATTCGAGAAAAATTGGAAACAGAGCAATTGCCTTATATAATGGTCAAACGTGTGCCGGAGGGTTATAAAGGGAGTCTCGTTGATTTCGTCGAAAAGGAGGGATAACTTTGCCTGTTGCAGAAAAAGATCTTCATTTTTTGTTAATGGAGGAAGCGTGGAAAGTTCCGTATCTACACAGAAAAAGAATCGACGATTACAGTGAATTGATCGATTCTGTGAATGGATGCTATCCCAATGATGATAACTGGGAGACAGATATAATACTGAACCTGAAAGCTTCTGCAGATGACGATGGCCGCATCTGCGATATTGAGTACTATAAGGTTCGGGATCTAACTTGTGGGCACGGCAGACCTGTAACTCGTGACCTCGAACTGAGTGCAGCAGATAAAAATGTTTTTGCGCGGATTCTTGATGAAAACACTATCAGCCGCGCAGAGTCCGTCATTGAAACGCTGTTAAATAAAGCTAAAGAAAGTGGATTGCCTTATGGTTGGACGTTGAAAAAATGGACTAGTACAGCTGCTTCATTCATCAGCCCAGAGGGCAAAAGCGTATCTGTTACATTAAAGCGTATTCTCAAAGCAATTGAAATTTCTTATTCGTATATTGATATTTTAAGCAGTCGTGATTTTTGGGATGCAAACCCTAAAACACTTAAAGCTGAGGATCGTGATGCCCTACTGGCGTTATTTTCATTAATTGACACGTCCGATTACTACCGCCGGGAGGAATTGCTCGCCGAAGCAGAAGAAAGAGCATATCTTGTAAAGAAGGACCTTTGCTATCGGTTTTTATGTGATGCGTGCGAAGCCAATGATACGAAGGCTGCACGGCAGTACATATCTTATGCGAAAGAAAAACTACCGTATAATTCTGGGTTGATTCCACCGCTTTACACTGCCATCAAGCACAATAACATGCCGCTCGTTCGTGACTTGATAAAAAATGGAGCATCTGTAAATGAACAGTTTCATGTTGGGGATGCTATCGTAACAACTCTTTCTGCTGCTATCGAGACCGGAAATGATGCAGCCCTGAAACTCTGTCTATCCGCTGATTTTTCAGGGGAAGCACATGAACCGTCAATTAAAGTTGCGCAAAGGTTAAACCGGCCAGACGTAATTATCATGCTGCTGAAAAAAGGCGCATCGTTTACAGCAAATGAAGAGACACTTCATTTAGGCGCAGATGCAATGGTTTCTTTTGCAAAGTATCCCGGAATAAAGTGGTTACCTGAACACCTGGAGGAAGTATATAAGACCGGAGATAAAAAATCGGTCAAGCAGATGCTTAAATCCATAGATACGACGGGAGAGCCAGATAAATACGGAACATACCGCAAAGCACCTGTGACATATCAGCAAATGGCTGTTGAATGGATTGTATCCATAAAAGATATCGAGCTTCTGCGGTATTGTGCCTCTCTTAATTATGTTATTCAATCAGAATACTTCAAGGGAATTGAAATTTTGATTGATTTACCTGCATCATGGGCACAGTACTTTAAATCTGTTTTTGCACACGAACGTTATTATAACCGTGTGGTACAAAATGCATTATATGCGGCAATTAAAAACAGGAATGTTTCTGCGTGCAAAAAGCTGTTGAAATACTTCGGAGCAGAAGTTGACCTTAAATGCGTTCATTTTGCCGGAAGTAACCGATTAGGAAATGACATCTGGGGAAACGTAGATGAAAACACTCTTAAATTTGTGATTGATCACTTTTCATTTCCAGAAAAGTTCAATGTGGAATGCAGAAATCATCACGACTGGGATTGGGATGGGCATTTCAATTGGATTTTTGAGGGCGTCATTGGCCGGTGCAGCCAAAAGCTATGCCTTCACTTATTTGAAAAGATACCTGAAATCTTCGAATCAATTGATTTAGCGTCGACCCTTATGTTCTATTGTTACCGTCGGGATAAAAACGATGACGTAAGAACAATAGCTGAAGAAAGCCTAGTTCCGGTACTATATAAAAAGATGGACGGCTGGGTTGCAGGAGAATGTACTTTTATTAAACAAGACATTGAGCGCATTGTGGAAATTCTCCTAGAGGCCAATGCTGCTGACAATGATCGTTTTGCCCGTTTCCTTCAGTGCTTTGAAATCTATGAAGCCGATATTAAAAACTGGATTAGTCTTATTGACGGTTTGACCAGAGGATTCAGGAATAGAGAAGACCCATATCATAAAAATCCTGAGCAGCGAATATTCACCAATGGACAAGTTATCAAGTCATTGCACCACATTTACGAAGTTGCGGCGCGAATTGCGAATAACAAAGATGACCGTTCATTGTTGAACTACGATGCTCGATGTTTCATTGAAGTGATGGACGGAGCAAAAATTCCGGAGCTATGGAATGTGCTCGGCTAAGTTCCAACGAACACCCACAACTCCAACGAACACCCCATAAATCCAACGATTACCCATAACGCCAACGAACCGAGGCATATTGGGTCGGGGTAAACAAGTCCGTAAAGCAGAAAAAAGCCGGTCCCGGAGATGATCCGGGATCGGCTTTCTGCGCTATAGATACCGAAAATATAGGGATTTTCATAGAAATACGGTATTTCTCTGCAAAAAAGGCAAAAAAGTAAGGACCCATATTCTATCAAAATATGAGTCCTTATGTGGTGGAGGCGAGGGGAGTCGAA
>DCGY01000015.1:0-18809 GCA_002314715.1 Lachnospiraceae bacterium UBA1766
ACCTTGTATCCTCCACCGCCGAACTTACCGCCTGCATGCAAAATAGTAAATACAACTTCAACTGCGGGAATTCCTGCTTTCTGATTAATGCCTACAGGAATACCACGTCCGTTATCAATAACCGTAATGGAATTATCTTCATTAATCGCTACATCAATGGTGTCACAGAAACCTGCCAATGCTTCATCCACTGCATTGTCTACGATTTCATAAACCAGATGATGAAGTCCTCTGCTGGAAGTAGAACCGATATACATACCGGGTCTTTTTCTTACTGCTTCCAGACCCTCCAAAATTTGGATTTGATCCGCTCCATATTCATGATCAACAGTTGTGTTATTCATGTTATCACTCATATTTACATTTCACCTCTTATGATAAAAAAGAATATTTACTGATTACTCATCTGCTCCACTTGACCGTTTGTAACCTTAAAAACACGGTTAATTTCAAAACGGTTATTTACAAATTCCTCTAAACCGGTACAGGAAATAATAGTTTGCGTATCTCCGATACTGTTTAATAAATAATTCTGTCTGTTACTGTCAAGCTCAGATAAAACATCATCCAATAATAAAATTGGTGTATCTTTGGTAATTTTTTTCACTATTTCAATTTCGGAAAGCTTTAATGACAAGGCTGCGGTTCTTTGCTGGCCCTGAGATCCGAATTTACGAATATCCGTATCTCCGATTAAGAAACAAAAATCATCTCTGTGAGGACCGACAGAAGTAATTTTTGCTTTTATATCTCTGTCCTGACTGTCCGATAATTTTTTTTCAAATTCCTCTATTTCTACATCCGGCTCATAAACAATCTTAATTTCTTCTCTTCCACCGGATAATTTTTTATGGATGTCATAAATAATTTCATTTAACTGATCCACAAATAATTTTCTTCTCTCAATAATTTTACTTCCGTAAGAAACCAGTTGCATATCCCAAATATTAAGGGTTTCCTTTAACTGGGGATTAAAATACATATCCTTTAAGAGAACATTTCTCTGGTTCACAATTTTATTATAGTGATTCAGATTATACAGATAAAAATTGTCTAATTGACAAAGTTCCATATCCACAAATCTTCTTCGTTCCGCAGGACCGTTTTTTATAATACCCAAATCTTCCGGTGAGAAAAAAACAACATTACAAAGTCCAAGCAAATCCGCTGCTTTTTTCAATTTTTGTCCATCTACAGCGATTCCCTTAGATTTATTTTTGCGAAGATGCATATCTATACGGGAAGAAACACCCTCTTTTTCAAGATAAGTTCTGATATGCGCTTCCTCTTTATGAAAATTTACAATATCCTTGTCTTTACTGCCTTTATGAGACTTGGTAGTAGCGGCTACATAAATTGCCTCAAGAATATTTGTCTTTCCCTGGGCATTGTCCCCATATAAAATATTAATTCCATCACAGAATTCTATATTTAAGGAGTCATAATTTCTGTAATCCGCCAATTCAATTGATTTGATAAACATAAATTATACACTCTTTCAAAAGATTAAGTAAATTTATTCTACGGTAACGGTTTCTCCGTTGTATTCCACTACATCACCTGATACGATTTTTCTTCCTCTTCTGGTATCGGTTTCTCCGTTTACCTTTACTAAACCATCCTGAATCACAAATTTGGCATCTACTCCGGATTCCACAAGACCGGCAAGCTTTAATAACTGTCCAAGTTTTATAAATTCATCTCGAATACGAACGCTTTTCATATGAACCCTCTATCCTTTAATAATTAGCTAACTGTTGTAAAGTTTACAGGAAGAATCAGGTAAATATAACTTTCCTCATCATTCTTGATAAAACAGGGAGCCTTCGGATTTACCATATATAGATTTACATCCTCATCATCAATAACACGAAGTGCATCAATTAAGAATTTCGGATTGAAACCAATCATCAAATCCTTACCGTTTTTGTTAATATCAATATCTTCATTCATACTTCCGAGAATAGAATTGATTTTCAGTTCCATGGAGTTGTCTGTGATATTGATAATAATAGGCTTCTTGTCCCCTTCTTTTACAAGGAGGGTTGCTCTGTCGATACAATTCAAAAATTCTTTTTTATTAACGGTAACCTTTGTCTCATAATCACTGGAAAGCATCTGTTCAATCTTGAAATACTCTCCTTCTATCAATCTGGAAACAACGGTTGTATTTTCAAATTCAAAAACAATGTGCTTATCGGTAAAAGAAAGAACAACATCACTTTCAGCCGTACCGGGCAAAATTTTGCTGACTTCGTTTAAAGTCTTACCAGGAACCACTACCTTCTTTGCAGCATAATTATCCTTTAAGGTAATTTTACGAATGGAAATTCTGTGACCGTCAAGTGATACAACTTTTAATTCATTTCCATTGATGTCAAATAATTCACCGGTCATTAATTTGTTGTTATCATTATCGGTAATAGAGAAAATCGTCTGTCTCACAACTTCCTTTAAGGTAAACTGGCTGATTACAATTTGATCGTTTTTCTCGATAATCGGTAAATAAGAGAAATCTTCTCCTGATTTTCCGATAATATTAAATTTTGCTTTTTCACAGGTAATGGAAGTTTTGAAACTTGCATCTGTTTCAATCGTAATATCATTATCGGGAAGCTTACGAATAATATCCAAAAAGATTTTTGCATCTAATGCAATAATGCCTTTTTCAACAATATCACCTTCAATAATGGTCTCAATACCGATTTCCATATCATTGGCGGTCAACTTAATCATATTCTTGGAAGCATCTACAAGGATACATTCCAAAATAGACATTGTAGTTTTATTTGGAACTGCCTTTGATACAATATTTAAACCATTTAAAAGATTCGATTTTGTACAGATAATTTTCATGTGTGAATAACTCCCTTCGTGAAAAACGAGATAATCGAAATACCCATAAAAAAATAAATAATAAATTATTTCATAATATTCTTAATATAGGGTGTTTATATGTGGATAACCGATAATATTATAGCATTTTTATCGGAAAAATGCTATGCAAAACATGTGATTTCTTTTTGGAAAACCAAAGAATAAGTTTTTACTTATTCACAGCCTTATTTTTAATCAAAATGGAAGAAAAATGTTATCAACAACCATCCTCATTTTATCCTTCTGTTAATCACATTATTTTGTGGATGAATGTTGATAAAATTAGGAAGGATTAATCTTTTTCTTGATAATTTCTACCTTATTATAAAGGTCATCGTTTGTTTCGATTTCTTCCTTAATTTTATTGTAACCGTGAATAATGGTAGTATGATCTTTCTTTCCCAGAAGCTTTGCTATATTTACATAGGAAGTATCTGTCATTTCTCTGCACAAATACATCATAACCTGTCTTGGCTGAACAAACTCAGAATTTCTTTTTTTGGAAAGAATATCTTCCGGTTTCACACCGAAATGCTCTGCTACAACATTAATAATTATGGTAGGAGTAATCTCTCTTGGTTTGTTTGGATAGATCATGTCCTTTAATGCTTCTTCTGCCAAAGGAAGTGTCAGTTCTACTTTATTTAATTTAGCAAAAGCTATTATTTTATTAAAAGCACCTTCCAGCTCACGGATATTGGACTTAATGTTGTTTGCAATGTACTGAATAATCTGTTCATCGATTTTCTTTTCATACTGTTCTGCATTTTTACGCAAAATTGCCATTTTTGTCTCATAATCCGGTGGCTGAATGTCTGCGGTAAGTCCCCATTCAAATCTGGAACGGAATCTTTCATCCAAAGTCTCCATTTCCTTCGGAGGTTTATCGGAAGAAAGAATGATCTGTTTTCTTGCTGCATGAAGTACATTAAAAGTATGGAAAAATTCCTCCTGTGTACTTTCCTTACCGATAATAAATTGCACATCATCGACCATTAATACATCAACGGTACGGTATTTCTCACGTAACTTACTCATGGAAGCAGCATTACCGGAACGAATGGACTCAATTACTTCATTTGTAAATTCTTCACTTGTTACATAAAGAATTTTCATTTCAGGGTTATTTTCCAAGATGAAATGTCCGATGGAATGCATAAGGTGGGTTTTTCCAAGTCCGGGTCCTCCGTATAAATAAAGAGGATTAAATACTTCTCCCGGGGATTCTGCTACTGCAAGACAGGCAGAATGGGCAAACTTATTGTTGCTTCCTACTACGAATGTATCGAATTTATATTTTGGATTTAAATTTGCATTTTCCAAATTGATGTTAAGAACAGGACTTTTGAAGACATTTTCTTCTTTTTTCGGAGTTTCTTCCTTTACATCCTTTTCCAATAAAAAGCAAACATTATATTCATGCTCAAACATTTCGGTAATGGTTACCTGAAAGAAGCTTTTATATTTTGAAGAAATGTAAGTAAGTGCATGTGCCTGATCGGACGGAATAATAATATTTACGGTGTCATCCTTTAAATTAAAGAATTCCAATGGCTCCAACCATGTATGAAAGGAGATATCAGAGAGGTTGTATTCTCTTCTCACCGTATCCTTAATATCATCCCATTTTTCTCTGATAATGCTTTCCATGAATGCCTCGCAATCCGTCCTAATAAAGACCTAATAATTATATATAAAGAAGATTTGTCCATATTATCACAATTAACATAATCCTACAGTATAGATTCTATAATAATTTAATACATAATTCAAATAATAGTTTTGAACAGGGTATGGATAAAGTTATCCACATCCTGTTGATAATTATGTTTATAAAACACATTTTAAAAAATTATGTGTATAAGTAGAAAAAAAGTGTATAAAGATATCAATATGAAAATACTTCGGAAAATAATGGATTTTTAAAATTTTTCATATTTTTTTACACAGGAAAATCCATTTTATAAAAAAATATATCCACATTTTATAAACAGGTTGTGGATATTGATACTTTTTATTTTTATGTGTATATGTATGTGGATAAGTGGTTAAAATTTTTTTTATGCAGTTTATAACATGAAAAAAATCCTTATTTTTCCGTGTTTTTTTCGATTTTTGCTTGACAATCGGAAGAAAATTTTATACTATTATCAAAGCTATTTTCCTGTAAAAGAAAAGGAGGTGCCTTATTATGAAGATGACATTTCAGCCTAAAAAGCGTTCCCATTCTAAAGTTCACGGTTTCAGAGCCAGAATGAGTACTCCTGGCGGAAGAAAAGTTTTAGCAGCAAGACGTGCAAAAGGAAGAAAGAAATTATCAGCATAGGTCACAGTAATGTGACCTTTTTTTCTCTCCTTAAAAAGGAGGAGGATTAGGATTTCATGGAATTTTCCGAAAGCTTAAAAAAGAATCACCAATTCCAGTTTGTTTATAAAAACGGTCGATCTTATGCAAACAAATATTTAGTAATGTATATTAAGGAAAATGGCTTGGAGAAGAACCGTCTGGGTATTAGTGTAAGTAAAAAAGTTGGTAACAGTGTCGTAAGACATCATATTACCAGACTTGTAAGAGAAAGTTATCGATTACATGAAAGCGTATTCAATAGTGGTTTGGATATTGTAATCGTTGCAAGAAGTTCTGCAGCAACCGTAGATTATTATGAAATTGAAAAATCCTTGTTGCATCTTGCAAAGCTTCACAAAATCATCAAGATTTATTTTTACAATGATTAAGAAATGAAAAAAATTTTAATTGCTATTATAAATTTTTATCGTAAATATATATCTCCAATGAAAAGTACAAAATGTCCGTATATTCCAACCTGTTCAGCTTATGGATTGGAAGCGGTAGAAAAACATGGCGCCCTAAAAGGCGGCATTCTTACTTTATGGAGAATATTAAGATGTAATCCTTTTTCCAAGGGCGGTTATGATCCGGTACCGGAAATAAAAAGTAAATATCGACAATAAAAATTTAGTTAGTGATGCCAGGAGGATAAATGGATACGATTTTATTAACTCAGGATTCCACCCTGATTATCGGCCAGGTCGGTTGGGTACTTGGTAAGATTATGGAGGGAATCTTTGAAGTAATTAATCTGATTGGTATTCCGAACATTGGTTTAGCAATCATTTTATTTACCATCGTAATAAATTTGTTAATGCTGCCTCTTACAATCAAACAGCAGAAGTTCTCAAAACTTTCTGCAAAAATGCAGCCCGAAATTCAGGCAATTCAAAGTAAGTATAAAGATAAGAAGGATCAGGAATCACAAATGGCTATGAATCAGCAGATTCAGGCTGTATATGCAAAGTACGGAGTTTCACCTTCCGGTTCTTGTGTATATATGTTGATTCAGCTTCCTATTTTATTTTCTTTATACCGTGTTATTTATGCAATGCCTGCATATGTTACAAGAATTGGTAATACGTTCAATGTTCTTGCACAGAAGATTATTGATACAGATCAGGCAGAATTTTTAAAGAATTGTGATATTAGTTCCATAAAGTCTGTAGTAAATACTTACAATAAGAATATGGGAAAGAATCTTACAAACGGTGTAATTGATGTTTTAAACAGACTTTCTTCCACCGATTTAAAGACAATTTCCGATCATTACGGATTATCCAACTTGGAATATAATGGTCAGCTTATTTTAAGTAACGACACCACAAAAGGTCTTTTGGATACCTACAACAATTTTTTTGGATTAAACATTGCAAACTCTCCTCAGAACATCATTAGTGGTGCGATGAAGGTGGGTGCCTGGGCAATTGTGGTGGGAGCAATTATGATTCCCGTGTTATCCGCAGTTACACAATGGATTAATGTAATGTTAATGCCTCAGCAGCCGAAGTCCGGAAATGAACAGGCAGATTCCATGGCTTCTTCCATGAAGTCCATGAATATGATTATGCCACTTATGTCCGCTTGGTTCTGCTTTACACTTCCTGCAGGTATGGGTCTTTACTGGATTGCCGGTAGTGTGGTCAGAAGCATTCAGCAGGTATTGATCAATAAGCACATTGATAAAATTGATTTTGATGCTCTTATTGAGAAAAATAAAGAAAAGAGTGCCAAGAAAATTGAGAAAATGAAGGCTCAACAGGAAAAATTAAATGCTTATGCAAGTATGAGTACCAAAAATATTCAGAGTAAAGCAAATGTTTCCAAGAGTTATTCAAATGATGTTACAGATGATACTGTAGATACTGTTTCAAATACCGATACCAAAGCAAAAGCCGGAAGTATGATGTCGAAGGCAAATATGGTAAAGGATTTCAACGAAAAAAATAACAAACAGTAGGAGAAATGACGATGGATTTTATTGAAGTTTCAGCGAAGACAGTAAGTGATGCAATTACAGAAGCTTGCCAGAAACTTGGTGTAACCAGCGACATGCTTGATTACGAGGTTGTTGAAGAAGGTTCTGCCGGTTTTTTGGGAATTGGATCAAAAAATGCTGTTATTAAAGCAAAAGTGAAGGTTGTGGAAGTTTCTTTGGAAGAGACTACAAAAACCTTCTTAAGAGATGTATTCGGAGCTATGAAAATTGATGTAGCTATCAATGTGAAGTATGATGAAGCAGAAAGAAACATGGATATTGATTTAAGCGGCGATGATATGGGAATGTTAATCGGTAAGAGAGGACAGACCCTTGATTCCTTACAGTATCTTGTTTCTTTGGTAGTAAATAAGGGTTCCGATAATTATATTCGTGTTAAAGTTGACACCGAAAATTATCGTGAAAGAAGAAAAGAAACATTGGAAAACCTTGCAAAGAATATTGCTTACAAGGTTAAGAGAACCAAAAAAGCAGTTTCTTTGGAGCCTATGAATCCTTATGAAAGACGTATTATTCACTCTGCTTTACAGAATGATAAATACGTAGCAACTCATAGTGAAGGGGAAGAACCTTTCAGAAGAGTAATTGTTACCTTAAAAAGATAATAATTTAGTATGTGAAAACGTCGGATGTATGGTATAATCCATATAACCGACGTTTTTGTTTTGTAAAAGTAAAATACAGGAGTATTTTGCTCTTTTGTTGTGTTTAAGTTTTTAATTTGAGAGGAATTTCTTGTGGAAAGAAAAGATACCATTGTCGCCATTGCGACGGCACTTACAGATTCCGGAATCGGTATAATCAGATTAAGCGGAGAAGAATCTGTTTCTATTGTGAATCGTATTTTTTTGACAAAGTCCGGTAAAAGGATTTTATCAACAGTAAAAAGTCATACCATTCATTATGGTTTTTTGGTTGACTATAATTATATATCCGAAATAAATGAAGATAATTTCAAAAATTATTTAATAGATGAAGTAATGGTTTCTGTAATGAAGGCGCCGAAAAGCTATACGATGGAGGATACAGTGGAAATCAATTGTCATGGCGGCGTTTTAGTCATGAAAAAAGTTTTGGAAGCTGTATTAAATGCCGGAGCCAGAATGGCTGAACCGGGAGAATTTACCAAAAGAGCTTTTTTAAATGGCAGAATCGATTTATCACAGGCAGAAGCGGTAATCGATGTTATTCATTCACAGAACGAATTGGCATTAAAATCCTCAGTGAATCAGTTAAAGGGTGACTTGGCAAAAAAAATTAGAGAGCTTCGGGAAGCGGTTTTATATGAAATTGCTTTTATTGAATCCGCGTTGGATGATCCGGAGCATATTAGTTTGGAAGGATATCCAAATCGTTTATCCGAAAAAATAATTTTTTTAAAGAAAGATATCAAGCAACTTCTTGAATCTGCTGAAAACGGTCGCATTATTAAAGAAGGAATTTCTACGGTAATTGTTGGAAAGCCAAATGCAGGAAAATCTTCTTTATTGAATTATATTTTGGGAGAGGATCGTGCAATTGTAACCGATATTGCGGGAACTACCAGAGATATTTTGCAGGAGAATATCAGGCTTGGAGATATCAGCTTAAATATGATTGACACTGCCGGTATTCGTGATACACAGGATCCGGTGGAAAAAATCGGTGTGGAAAAGGCAAAGAAATATGTGGAGGATGCGGATTTATTACTTTATGTGGTGGATTCTTCCGTTCCTTTGGATCAAAATGATTTTGATATTTTAAAAATTCTTCAGAATAAAAAATCAATTGTATTAATGAATAAATCGGATTTAAATCAGGTTGTAGAAGAAAAAATGATTATGGATTACTTGAAGGATTCCGTTTCAGATATTTCAATCCTTCATACTTCTACCACTAACAAAGAAGGATTGGATGCATTTGAAAAAACAGTTCATCAGATGTTTTTCCGGGGAGATATAAAACAGGATAATCAAATGATGATTATAAATATTCGACATAAGGAAGCACTTCAGGTTGCTTATGATAGTTTAAGTCTGGTGGAACGAACAATTCAGGATGATATGCCGGAGGATTTTTATTCCATTGATTTAATGAGTGCATATACTTCCCTTGGTACCATTATCGGAGAAGAAGTGGAAGATGATTTGGTAGAAGAAATTTTTTCAAAGTTTTGTATGGGTAAATAAAAATTTATTACAGAATGTAGGTTAAAAAACATGGAAATTCGTGAAAAAGTAGATGTATGTATTATTGGAGCAGGACACGCAGGATGTGAGGCTGCTTTGGCTTGTGCAAGATTAGGTTTGGAAACAGTGATTTTTACTGTCAGTGTAGACAGTATTGCTTTGATGCCTTGTAATCCGAATGTAGGTGGTTCGTCAAAAGGACATTTGGTCCGCGAGCTGGACGCTCTTGGTGGAGAAATGGGTATCAATATCGATAAAACATTTATTCAGTCAAAAATGTTAAATACCTCTAAAGGTCCTGCGGTTCATTCTCTTCGTGCACAGGCAGATAAATCCGAATATTCCCGTTCCATGCGAAAGGTTTTGGAAGCTCAGGAGCATTTAACCATTAAGCAGGCAGAGGTTTGTGAAATTCTTTGGGAGAATTCAAAAGAAGAATCGGATGAAAAGAAAATAACGGGAGTTAAAACCTTCACCGGAGCAATTTATGAATGTAGAGCAATTGTGTTATGCACCGGTACGTATTTGAATGCACGTTGTTTGTGTGGTGAAGCGATTACCTATACAGGCCCCAACGGTTTACAGGCAGCAACCCATTTAACAGATTCTCTGAAAAATATGGGCATTGATCTTCGTCGATTTAAAACAGGTACTCCTGCTCGTATGGATGGAAGAACAATTGATTATTCAAAAATGGAAGAGCAGTTTGGTGATGAGAGAATTGTACCTTTTTCTTTTACTACCGATCCGGACAGCATTCAGAAGGAACAGGCTTCCTGCTGGTTGACCTATACCAATGAAAAGACGCATGATATTATTCGTGCGAATTTGGATCGTTCTCCTATTTATGCAGGTATTATAGAGGGTACAGGTCCCAGATATTGTCCTTCTATAGAAGATAAAGTTGTAAAATTTTCCGAAAAGGAAAGACATCAGGTTTTCCTTGAGCCGGAAGGATTACATACCCATGAAATGTATGTTGGCGGTATGTCTTCTTCTTTGCCGGAAGATGTTCAGCTTGCTATGTATCGTACTGTTCCCGGTTTGGAAAACTGTAAGATTGTTCGTAATGCATATGCTATCGAATATGATTGTATCAATGCAAAGCAACTATACCCTTCTTTGGAATTTAAGAAGGTTAAAGGTTTGTTTGCAGCCGGTCAGTTTAACGGAAGCAGTGGATATGAAGAAGCAGCTGTTCAAGGTTTGGTTGCCGGTATCAATGCGGCCATGGAATTGCTTGGAAGAGAACCTTTGGTAATGGATCGTTCCGAAAGTTATATCGGTGTATTAATTGATGATTTGGTTACAAAGGATAATAGAGAACCTTATCGTATGATGACCTCCCGTTCCGAGTATCGATTACTTCTTCGCCAGGATAATGCAGATTTAAGATTATCTGAAAAAGGATTTGAAATCGGATTAATTTCCAAGGAGCGTTACGAGGCTCTTCAAGTTAAAAAAACATCAATCGAAAAAGAGATGAATCGTTTAAAAACTACTTTCGTAGGTGGTAATAAAGAGGTTCAGGAGTTTCTTCGTTTACATGAAAGTTCCGAATTAAAAACAGCAGCTTCTTTGGCTGAATTGATTTGTCGACCGGAGCTTTCTTATGAGGAAATTGCTCCTCTGGATAAAGAAAGAGTTTCTTTGCCAAGAGATGTAATCGAACAGGTCGAGATTGAGATTAAATATGAGGGATATATTGTTCGCCAAACAAGACAGGTGGAACAGTATAAAAAAATGGAAAAGAAATTAATTCCTTCCGACATTGACTATGATCAGGTACCTTCTCTTCGAATTGAGGCAAGACAGAAATTAAAAGAATTCCAACCGATTTCTGTTGGGCAGGCATCCCGATTGTCCGGAGTATCTCCGGCAGATATTTCTGTTCTTTTGGTCTATTTGGAACACTTTAAATCAAACCGATAAAAATTGGAGTATAAATATTTATGGAAATTAGTAAGATGAATGGTTTTGTCAAAGATTTGGAAAGTCTTGGTGTAACCTTGTCTGAGAAACAATTGGAACAGTTTTATACTTATTATGAAATGCTGGTAGAGTGGAATGAAAATATTAATTTAACTGCAATTACAGAATTTGATGAAGTTTTAAAAAAGCATTTTGTTGATAGTCTGTCTTTGTGTAAAGCAATTGATTGTACCAAAAGGGCTTCTGTAATTGATATTGGAACAGGTGCCGGATTTCCGGGTTTGGCTTTAAAGATTGCTTTTCCTAATTTAGAAATCACTCTTTTGGATTCTTTAAATAAACGTATCTTATTTTTGGATGAAGTAATCCAAACACTTGGTTTGGAGGGTATCAATACAGTCCATGGCAGAGCGGAGGACTATGCGAAGCCGGATAAGTTGCGTGAAAAATATGATTATTGTGTATCCAGGGCAGTTGCTAATTTGACTACCTTATCAGAATACTGTTTACCTTTTGTTAAGCTTGGAGGAGCCTTTATTTCTTACAAGTCAGAGAAAAGTGATGAAGAAATTCAAAATGCTAAGAAGGCAATTTTTCTTTTAGGTGGTGAGCACAAAGAGAATATTTCTTTTTATTTGCCGGATTCCGATATTTTCCGTAATTTGGTTATTATATCAAAGGAACGTACCTGTCCAAAGAAATATCCTCGTAAAGCCGGTCTTCCATCCAAGGAACCTTTACAATAATAGAACATATGTTTGTTTTATATAGGGGGATTATCTATGAATTCGATTCTGGAAAATTTTACTATGGAGAAAGAAAAACTACAGGAACAGTATAATGAGAATCTTCTAAAGATACAGGAGTATCAGTCTTTTTTGGATGATATGAATTCGGAGGAAGAAGAGACTCGTATTTTTTCACCCAGAAGTAAAGAGCATCAGTACAAGGATCAAATTGAAGATGCATATAAACAAATCTCTGAATTAAATTCATTAAATTTTGATATTCAAAAATCGATAGATAAGTATGACGGATTTATAGAGGAATTACTGAAACCGGAAGTTGAAGTTCTATCTGTGATAGAACAGACCAACACACCGAATTATGATTTAATTGAAAAAGTATCGGAATTGGAAAAAAATAGATTACGTTTCTATTCTGATAAAAAGATGGATTTGTCTTCTACACATCTTATTCGAAAATTAAATTATATTAGTGATTTTCTATCATTAGATCCTATGCGTGCAAAATTGGAATTTCAGGATTTTCAGATGCAGTTAAATCAATTTATGAATTCTATTCATTCCGGATTAAACAGCATATTTATAGAAGATGGGTATGATGATTCTTTGTATTTTCAAGAAAATGTTAAACAATATCTATCCATTGTAAATGAGTATAAACATTCTTCTTCTAAAATAGATATTTCTGTGGAACAGTTAGATAAGAATGTTTCACGTGAAACATTTAGATTGATTAAAGATGTATTTTGCTTTTTGATCATTGATGCACAATTTACAGAATATAGTTTTTCTGCTATGCAGTTAGAACATGTACTTGTAATCGAAATTCAATTAAAAGATTATATTTGTGAAGAGATAAATTCTTATAAGGAATATTTACAATATTTTGAAGAATGCTTATCCTGTTTAAACGGAAAATTTCAAAGCAATCTGAATGATTCGAAAATAGATACAAGATTCTGTTTTACATTGCCTATATAAATTACAATAAAAGAGTGTAGAAATACACTCTTTTTCTATATGAAAGGACAAAAAATGTATCCAACAATTGAAGAAGCACTTGAAGAATTGAAAATTGCTAAGAAAAGAAATCCCGGTCCCTGGGTTGAACATTCTAAAAATGTAGGAATTGCAGCCAGAAATATTGCAAGAATGATTCCATCCATGAATGAAGAGAAGGCATATGTAGTAGGTTTGTTACATGATATAGGAAGAAGAGTCGGAATTGTAAATATACCAAAACATGTTTATGAAGGTTATCAGTATTGTTTAACGAAAGGTTGGGATGAAGCTGCACGTGTTTGTATGACACATTCTTATACTTTTATGGCTGATGAATTTCAATATGAACCTGATACTTTAGAAGAACAATATATTAAAAATGCTCTTATTTCTTACAATCAGGCAGATGATTATGATAAGTTAATACAAATGTGTGATGCCTTAGCTACAGATTATGGATTTGTAATTTTAGAAAAACGATTTGTTGATGTTACAAGAAGATACGGGATTATGGAAGATTATATAAAGGGTTGGGAAGTAATATTTCAAATAAAAGAAGATTTTGAAAAAATAATGGGATGTTCGGTTTATGATGTTCTTCCGGATATCGGGCGAACTACTTTATTATCTCCAAAACCATGGATTCCGCCAAAAAATGAAAAGAGGAATTAGTCCTCTTTTTTTTCGTACAGAAATAATTATGAGAGCAGCAAAGCTACGATTTAAGCTAAAGTCGGAAGAAAATTATAAGTTAAAAGAAGCCCTACACTAGATATAGATTCCTCGAAATAAATGTTTCACGTGAAACATTTATACTATATACAAGATGATGTAGTTAGATAAAATAGGATTGCAAGATAATGTTATTTTACTAAAAACTTAAGAAAAATGATTGTAAAATAAAAAAATAGGGAACCACAATATCTAGTACAGAATAAGAAAAAGTATATTAATGAACAGAAAAAAGCAAATACAAACTATGAAAACAACTATTTTTTTATAGATATCTGAAATAAATAGTGATATAATTGGAAGGCACACTAAAAGAAAGGGACTGAAATATGAGTAAGACCATTGCAGTTGCAAATCAAAAAGGTGGTGTAGGTAAGACTACAACCTCTATAAATTTAAGTGCCGCGTTAGCAGCAAAAGGAAAAAAGGTTTTATTGATTGATACAGATCCTCAGGGAAATGCTACCAGTGGATTTGGTATAGATAAAAATGAACTAGATAATACGGTATATGAATTACTCTTGGGAGAATGTTCCATCAGTGATTGTATCGTAAAAACCGAGACAGAAAATGTATCGGTGATTCCTGCTAATGTAAATCTTGCTGCGGCAGAAATAGAATTAATTGGTGTAGATCGAAAAGAATATATCTTAAAGAATGAAGTGGATTATGTAAAGGATGATTATGATTATATTATCATCGATTGCCCTCCTTCTTTGAATATGTTAACCATCAATTCTATGACTACAGCGGATAGTGTATTGGTACCGATTCAGTGCGAGTACTATGCTTTGGAAGGTCTGAGTCAGTTGATTCATACAATCAACCTGGTAAAAGAAAGATTGAATCCTCAATTACAAATGGAAGGTGTGGTATTTACCATGTACGATTCCAGAACAAATCTTTCTAATCAGGTAGTGGAAAATGTAAAATCAAATCTAAATCAGAGAATATATAACACCTTAATACCGAGAAATATTCGTTTAGCGGAAGCACCCAGTTACGGAATGCCAATTACGAAATACGATCCCAAGTCTACCGGTGCAGAGAGTTACATGAATTTGGCCGAGGAAGTAATCCAGACCACAAAATAAAAACGAATATCTGAGTAAGAAAAGAGGATGAAGAATGGCAGTCAGAGGAAAAGGATTGGGTAAGGGATTGGATTCCTTAATTCCCAATGCTACAGGACCAAATAAAAAAACAGAAACAAAGACTTCAAAACAAGCTGCTGTAGCACCGGAAGTCAGTAAAACAAATGAACATGCATCTATTGTAAAGATTACAATGGTGGAACCCAATAGAAAACAGCCCAGAAAAAACTTTGATGAAGATGCCCTTCAGGAGTTATCGGATTCCATCAAACAGTTTGGTTTATTACAGCCTATTCTGGTACAGGATCGAAAAGATCACTATGAAATTATTGCAGGTGAGCGAAGATGGAGAGCATCCAAGTTAGCCGGTTTAAAGGAAGTACCGGTTATCATTCGTGACTACACCGAACAGGAAATTGTGGAGATTTCCTTGATTGAAAACATTCAGAGAGAGGATTTAAATCCGATCGAAGAAGCACAGGCATACAAGAGACTTTTGGAAGAGTTCCAGTTAAAACAGGATGAGGTTGCGGAACGAGTATCCAAGAGTCGTAGCGCTGTTACAAATTCTATCCGTTTATTGAAGCTGGCGGATGAAGTACAGCAGATGTTAATTGATGATATGATTTCTACCGGACATGCCAGAGCATTGCTTGCAGTAGAAAATCAGGAAGAGCAATATGTATTGGCTCAGAAAATTTTTGATGAAAAATTAAGTGTACGTGATGTAGAAAAACTGGTTAAGAATTTACATAAGCCGGCAAAACCCAAAAAAGAAAATGATTCTAAATTACAAGTGATTTATCAGGATATCGAGGAAACCTTAAAGAAGAAACTGGGTACGAAAGTAGCGGTTACTTCCAAAGGAGAGGGATCGGGTAAAATTGAAATTGAGTTTTACACACATGATGATTTGGATCGTATCCTGGATATGATTGGTAATAAATAACAAATGAATATATGAAGGAGTGTTCATATGAATACACTGAGCAGCAATTTTCTGTATCAGATTGGTTTCGGTGGTTTGGATATCGGAATCCTTCTGTTGATTGTAATTTTGCTATTGATCGTATTGATTGTCGTATTCATTCAATTCCTTGCGAAACTGAATAAGATAAATCGCAGAATCTCGGCATTATGTTGTGGAAGAGATGGCGAGAGCCTGGAACAGGAAATCCTGGATGTTTTAGAGGATGGTAAATTAATTAAGGAAACCGTGGAAAAGAACAAAAGGGATATTCGATCGATTAACCGTAAGATGGAGTCTGCTTATCAGAAAATGGGTCTTGTAAAGTATGATGCTTTCAAACAGATGGGTGGACAGTTAAGTTTCAGCTTGGCATTATTGGATGAGAAGAACAACGGTTTTATTCTGAATTCTGTTCATAGTACAGAAGGCTGTTATTCTTATACAAAAGAAATTAAAAAAGGTGTTAGTACTCTTTCTTTGGGCAAAGAAGAACAGGAAGCTCTTGATTTGGCTATGATGAGCAATGAAGTGAATACCGATTTAGTACAGAGAAAAAATAAATAATGTGCCGAAAGGCAAATGGAGGATACCATGATTGATATTAAATTTTTAAGAGAAAATCCGGAAATTGTAAAGGAAAACATTAAGAAGAAATTTCAGGATGCTAAGCTTCCGCTGGTAGATGAAGTAATTGAGCTGGATGCGCAGAGTCGTAAAGCAAAGCAGGAGGCAGATGATCTTCGTGCTTCCAAGAACAAGATTTCCAAGGAAATCGGTGGATTAATGGCACAGGGCAAGAAGGAAGAAGCAGAGGCATTAAAGGCACAGGTTGCAGCAAATGCCAAGAGACTTGCAGAATTGGAAGCAATTGAGCCGGAACTTCAGGAAAAGGTTAAGACCATTATGATGAAGATTCCCAATATTATCGACGCGTCCGTACCGGTCGGCAAGGATGACAGTGAGAACGTAGAAATTGAGAAATTCGGTGATCCCGTTGTTCCCGATTTCGAGGTTCCTTATCATGCAGACATTTTAAACAGTATTGCAGGTTTGGATAAAGATTCTGCAGGAAGAACCAGCGGTAACGGTTTCTATTACCTGATGGGTGATGCAGCAAGAATTCATTCCGCAATGATTAGTTATGCAAGAGATTTCATGATTGACAAGGGCTTTACTTATTGTATTCCTCCTTTCATGATTCGTAGTGATGTAGTTACCGGTGTAATGAGTTTTGCAGAAATGGAAGCTATGATGTACAAGATTGAAGGCGAGGATCTTTACTTAATCGGTACTTCCGAACACTCTATGATTGGTAAATTCCAGGGACAGATTGTTGAGGAAGCAAGCCTTCCGATTGCTATGACTTCATATTCTCCTTGTTTCCGTAAGGAAGTAGGTTCCCATGGTATTGAGGAACGTGGTGTTTACCGTGTTCATCAGTTTGAGAAGCAGGAAATGGTTGTACTTTGTAAGCCTGAGGATTCTATGGATTGGTACAATAAGATGTGGAGCTACACTGTAGAATTCTTCAGAAGTCTGGATGTTCCTGTACGTACGCTTGAGTGCTGCTCCGGTGATCTTGCAGATCTTAAGGTAAAATCCTGTGACGTAGAGGCTTGGAGCCCTCGTCAGCAGAAGTATTTCGAAGTAGGTTCCTGCTCTACTCTCGGTGATGCACAGGCCAGAAGACTTGGTATTCGTACCAAGGGTGAAAATGGAACATACCTTGTTCATACTTTAAATAATACTGTACTTGCAACTCCCAGAGGATTAATTGCATTCCTGGAGAATAATGTAAAGGCAGACGGAAGTATCAGTATTCCCAAGGCGTTACAGCCTTATATGGGTGGTAAGGAAGTTATTTACCCCATTAAGAAATAATCACGAAAACAGAAGGTGGAAAACTTGCACAAATATCTCAGAGCAATCGGTTTTAGTACTTTGACAGAAAAAACGCGATTAAAAGATGTACTGACCGATACCATTATGAATTCCGATGAGAGAAATTATACAACAAATGAAGAAAAAATAATGCTGGGCGAGTTTTGCAAGGATTTCGCCGATGGAGTAGGTATTGCGGTTTGCGGAGAATTTGATGAGGAGGATAAATTTATTTATGAATTTTATTTTCCCTATCTTCGCGGAACCGGCATTACCGCTACAGAGGATGTGTCGGTGGAAAGACATTTGGAAAAAGAGTCTTATGCCGGTGTGTGCGACAGTACCAAAGTCGGAGTTTGTCTGATTTTTTATTTGAGGAATCGAATTCCATATATCAAAGCACTTACCACGGACCAACTTCCTATGAAAGGAACGACGGTGACTCTTTCTGCCTTGTCTTTAGGTGGAACGGTTTTGATTCCCTTACAAAAAGATGAGGAGCAGCAGGATCTTCTAAGGAAACGTTCCAACACCCGTACTCGATTACTGGAAGAAGCAAGAAAAGGCAGTGAAAAGGCTATGGAAACGCTTGCTTTGGAGGATATGGATACCTACACTTCCATTTCCAACCGTATCCAAAAAGAAGATGTGCTCAGTATCGTGGATACTTACTTCATGCCCTATGGGGTAGAAAGTGATGTCTATTCTATTTTGGGTGAGATCACGGATGTAAAGCTGGTAACCAATCATGTTACCGGTGAAAAGGTGTATATTCTTGGAATTTGTTGCAATGAATTGACATTTGATGTTTGTATCAATATAATAGACTTGCTTGGAGAACCTCAAATCGGACGTCGATTTAAGGGAAGTATCTGGCTTCAGGGTTACATTAATTTCCCTGAGGAAATATAAAAAAGTTCCTTTAGTTAAATGGATATAACAGGCCCCTCCTAAGGGTCAGTTGTAGGTTCGATTCCTACAAGGAACGTTTCGAATGAATGCCCTCTGCTTTTGCAGAGGGCATTTTATAGTGAGGAAGGAAACCAAGCGACGCCGGA
>DCGY01000015.1:18926-19047 GCA_002314715.1 Lachnospiraceae bacterium UBA1766
GGAGGCGGCATTTGGTTTCACCCGAACGTGTATGAAACAATTCCGGAAGCAGCAAGGCTGCGACTTACGCCGAAGGCGGAAGGGAATTGTGAATGAAAAGGAAGGAAACCAAGCGACGCCG
>DCGY01000015.1:19101-37559 GCA_002314715.1 Lachnospiraceae bacterium UBA1766
AGGCGGCATTTGGTTTCACCCGAGCGTATACGAAATAGATAAAATAGTTCAATAAAAAGAATAATTATTGTTAATTATTAGAATAAAATAAATCTATTTTATTTCCTTTGTATTATTATAGAATATTCAAAATATATAATAAAATAAAGCATTATTTGAATATATTATGATATAAAAGAAAATTAAAAGATTAAAATAAATCAATTAAAATATTAAATTAAATACTTGTTACGTTATATTTTCCATGTTATGATTGTCCAATCAAAAGAAGAAAAGCGTAATAATGACGCAAAAACAGAAGATGGAAATGGATTAAGAGAATTTCCGGAAGAAAGGATATCACATGAAAAATGTAAAGGAAAAATATCAGAAGACTTATTATCTGCCCCCTGAGATGACCTATGATTGGGTAAAGAAAGAAAAAATAGAGAAGGCACCGATTTGGTGCAGTGTGGATCTTCGAGACGGAAATCAGGCATTGATTGATCCAATGAGTCTGGAGGATAAATTATCTTTTTTCAAAATTTTGGTGGATATTGGATTTAAGGAAATTGAAGTGGGTTTTCCGGCTTCCTCCGACACGGAGTATAATTTTATTCGTGCGCTGATTGAAAGAGATATGATTCCGGAGGATGTGACCATTCAGGTGCTGACCCAGGCAAGGGAACATATTATTAAGAAAACCTTTGAAGCGTTAAAGGGTGCACCTCATGCAGTGGTTCATCTGTACAATTCTACTTCTGTGGAGCAAAGAGAGCAGGTATTTAAGAAAGACAAAGAAGAAATCAAAAAAATAGCAGTAGATGGTGCAAAGCTTTTAAAAACCATGGCGGATCAGACAGAAGGAAATTTTACTTTCGAATATAGTCCGGAAAGTTTTTCCCAGACGGAAGTAGATTATGCATTGGAAGTATGTAATGCTGTACTGGAGGTTTGGAAGCCTACAAAAGACAATAAGGCTATTATCAATCTGCCTTCTACCGTACAGGTAGCTATGCCCCATATTTTTGCTTCTCAGATTGAATATATGCATAAGCATCTGGCTTATCGTGAGAATGTTATCTTAAGTGTACATCCTCACAATGACAGAGGTTGCGGTATTTCTGATGCGGAATTTGGTATTTTGGCCGGAGCGGATCGTGTAGAAGGAACCTTATTCGGAAATGGCGAGCGTACCGGAAATGTGGATTTGGTAACGGTAGCCATGAACATGATTTGTCATGGTGTGGATAGCGGACTGGATTTTTCTCACTTAAATGAAGTGAAGGAAGCCTATGAAAAATTTACCAAAATGAAGGTGCACGAGAGAACACCTTATGCAGGTGAATTGGTATTTACAGCATTTTCCGGTTCTCATCAGGATGCCATCAGCAAGGGAATGGCCTGGAGAAAAGAAGGAAAGAGTGGCAAGCGCTGGGATATTCCCTATTTGCCCATTGACCCTTCCGATGTGGGAAGAGAATATGAGTCGGATGTGATTCGTATCAACAGTGTATCCGGTAAGGGTGGTGTTTCTTTCGTATTACAGCAGCAGTTTGGATTTTCTTTGCCCGCAGCTATGAAGGAGGAGGTAGGTTACCTGGTAAAAGGTATCTCCGACCGCCGTCATCAGGAACTTCCCGCCAAGGAAATCTATTCTATTTTTGAGGAGCATTACATTAAACCCAGAGAAGTATTCCGGGTACCGGAGTGTCATTTCAAGCAGACAAACGGAATTACGGCAGAGGTGACAATTGAAACCGAGGAGAAAACCAGCGTGATTTCCATTTCCGGAAACGGTCGTCTGGATGCGGTAAGCAACGCCATCAAGACCTTCTTCGGAATTCGGTATGAGCTTTCCGTGTATGAAGAGCACGCTATTTCCAAGGGATCTTCTTCCAAGGCTGCTGCCTATGTAGCAATTCATGCAGAGGAAAAAACCTATTGGGGAGTGGGAGTAGATGAGGATATCATTAAAGCTTCTATTGATGCTTTGGTTTCCTGTGCCAATAAGCTTGCAAAAGAACAGCACATTACTCACGGACGCAAGGATCGTATTGTAGAAATTATCAGTTATATTCAGATGCATTATACGGAGGTGACTTTGGAAAGTCTTTCCGATACTTTTCATCTTTCCAAACCTTATCTTTCCAAATACATTAAGGAAGAAGCGGGTATGACTTTCCAGGAAGTGGTTAAGGAAGAGCGCATGAAGCGTGCCGGTAATTTATTAAAAGAAACCAATCAGTCCGTAGATATGATTTCCGATTACGTAGGCTATGAGAATGTAGAGCATTTCATACGATTATTCAAAAAAACCTACGGAATAACTCCTATTCAATACCGAAAGGAAATGAAAGGCAAGAAGTAAGTGCTTGAAAAGTGAAAAATCCGTGAAATCACTTTCCTTTTTGGAAAAAATACTGTAGAATGTATACCATGCGAATTTATGCAGGTTACTGTATAGGAAGGAAATATAGAAAATGTCTAACGAAGAAAATGTAACAAAAGATAAGGTTGTAACGAAATACGACCGTAAGATGGAAAGACGTCAACAGGAAAAAATCAGAGAATCCAGAGAAAAGAAGGCGGGAACAATTTTTGGTGTTGTTGTTTTGGTAGCTTTGGTTTGCTTTGTATTATCTTTCCCCATTCGAACCTATTTAACTTTACATCAAACGTATGTAACTATCGGCGGTGAGAAGTTGACGAAGGTAGAATACGATTACAACTTCTACTCTTTGATGAATAACTATGTGAATCAGTATGGTACTTATTTAACCTATATGGGATTGGATTTGTCAGCAGACATTTCCACTCAGGCATATTCCAGCACAATGACTTGGAAAGATTATTTTGATGAGATGACCATTGAAAGCATCAAAAAGAACAAGGCCTTGAAGCAGGAAGCAGAAAAAGCATCTTTTGTAGCCAGCGATTTAGAGAAGTCCGTAAGTGATTTTGAAACAGAAGTCAAAAAGGCAGCCAATGAAGCGGGAACCAATGTTGGTTCTTACTTAAAGCAGGCATATGGTCCTTATGCTACCTTAAAAAGATTAACTCCTTTTGTAAAAGATATGGCTTATATCGGTGAGTATTATACACAGGTATCGGATGAGAAAGCGCCTACCGCCGATGAGATTTCTGCCTATTATGCAGAGCATACCAATGATTATGATTGCGTAGACTACTATGTTCAGGTTGTGGCGGCAGAGCTTCCCACCGAGCCTACCGAACTGGCAGATCCTGTAGATGAAACTGCAGAAAAGGATGCAGATGCAGAATACGAACCTTCCGAGGCAGAAATTGAGAAGGCAATGTCTGATGCTAAGGAGATTGCAAATGCAAAGCTTGCAACCAATAAGTCAGAGGGAACCTTAAAAGAAGGCGTAAAGTATTCCAGTCTTTCCAGCGTAATCAGTGATTGGTTGTTTGATTCTTCCAGAAAGGCAAACAATCAGGCTGTTTTGGAGGATAGCACCGGACATCAGTATTATGTGGTAACCTTTGTAAAGAGATATCGTGATGAGACCCCTTCTGTAGATGTAAGAGCAATGATGACTTCCACCGATAAGGAAGACACCGCAGCTGCAATGGTAGAAGAATGGAAGGCAAACGGAGCTACCGAAGAAGCCTTTATTGCTTTGTGTGATGGTAAGTATAGTGATTATTCTCTTGGAGAAGGCGGTTTGGTAGAAGGTGTTTGCAAGTCCGGTCTTCAGGATACTTTGGTGGATTGGTTATTCAGTGCTGACAGAAAAGCCGGTGATGTGGAGGCAATTTCCGTCGAGAGTTTGGGTAATTATGTATTCTACTATGTTGCACAGAATCAGCCGGAGTGGTATTTAAAGATTGAGTCCAGCCTGCTTAGCACTATCATGGATGAGTACCTGGATGAAATTACCGAAAACATTACCGTTTCGGATCCTTCTCATAACATTGATGTTTTGGAGATTCGTGCAAGCGAAGAAGCTTCCATCGAGGCTTCCAAGGCTGCTGAAGCAGAAGCAGCTTCAAATGAGAGCTCAGAAGCAGAATCTACTCAGGAATAAAAAAGAAAGATTGAAAGACCTTAAGGTAGATGTTAATCTATTCTTAAGGTCTATTTTTGTAGCTCGTCAACAAAACCAAGCAACTGCGAAGCAGTTATTTGGTTTTGGACGAGCGTACATGAAACAAATGCAGAAGCCACGAAGTGGCGGCTCTGCGAAGCAGAGGGCATTTGTGAATGCAAAACGAGAAAGAGAAGGAAGCAACTGCGAAGCAGTTATTTGGTTTTGATTTTATAAATGCAGAAGGGATATTTTGTATTATGGCAGAAAAAATTCTTGTACTGGATATCGATGGTACATTAACAAATTCCAAAAAGCAGATTACAACACCCACAAAACAGGCTATTGATGAGATTATCGAAAGAGGACATAAGGTTATTTTGGCCTCCGGAAGACCTACTCCGGGAATGCGAAGATATGAGAGAGAATTGGAGCTTTCAAAGAAGGGTGGATATCTTTTGTCTTACAACGGGGCCAGAATCATCGAGTGCAAAACCAATGAAGTGGTTTACCAGCAGATTCTGCCTTTGGATATTTTACCGGGTATTTATGAATTTGCGAAAAAGAATCATTGCGGGTTAATTACTTATTTGCATGAAACGGTTATTTCTGCATTTGAGCCGGATGAATATGTTGAATTGGAGGCTCGAATTAACGGACTGCCTATTCGTGTGGTAGAAGATTTTATTCCTTTTGTAAATTTCGATATCAATAAGTGCCTTTTGACGGCTCCGGTGAATGTGGCGCCGCAATTGGAAATGGAACTTTGTGAAGCCTTCGGTTCTTATGCAAGTATTTATCGTTCCGAGCCCTTTTTTATTGAGGTAATGCCTCAAAATGTGGATAAGGCTTCCTCATTGGACAAGATGTTTACACAAATGGGGATTTCCAAAGAAAATGTAGTATGTTGTGGGGATGGTTTTAATGACATTTCCATGATTCGTTACGCCGGTGTGGGTGTCGCTATGGGAAATGCGCAACCACAGGTAAAAGAAGCGGCGGATTATATTTGCCCAACCAATGATGAGGATGGGCTGGTGGATGTTATCCAAAAATATTTTTTAGACTAAGAATATGTTAGGAGTAAATGCATGAGAATAGAACTTCCCGAAGGAGCAGAATATATTATCAATACCATACAGGCAGCCGGTTATGAAGCATATATTGTAGGTGGTTGTGTGCGTGATTTTCTGTTGGGAAGAAATCCGGAAGATTGGGATATTACCACGTCGGCAACTCCTTACCAGGTGAAAGAACTGTTTGAGCGAACCATTGATACGGGTATTCAGCACGGAACGGTAACCGTTATGCTGAAAAAAGAGGGGTTTGAAGTAACCACTTATCGGGTGGACGGAAAATATGAAGACAGTCGGCATCCCAAGGAGGTTACCTTTACTCCGAATTTGGAGGAGGATTTAAAAAGACGGGATTTTACCATGAATGCCATGGCTTATAACCATGAAGCCGGTCTGGTAGATATTTTCGGCGGAATCGAAGATATGGAGCGGGGAGTGATTCGTTGTGTGGGAAACCCTATGGAACGATTTACAGAGGATGCTCTTCGTATGATGCGTGCGGTTCGTTTCAGCGCACAACTTGGTTTTGAAATTCAAAAGGAAACGGCAGAGGCGATTGAAAAGCTTGCCCCCAATTTGTCCAAAATCAGTGCTGAGCGAATTCAGGTGGAATTGGTAAAAATGTTGGTTTCTCCGAATCCCGGGTTTATTCGGAAGGCATATGAATTGGGGATTACCAAGGTAGTCCTTCCGGAATTTGATGCTATGATGGAGACACCTCAGAATCATCCCCATCATATGTACAACGTAGGGGAGCATTCCATTCATGCCATGGAGGCGGTGGAGGCCAGAAAAGATTTGCGTTTGGCCATGCTATTCCATGATATTGGAAAGCCCGAAACCCACAGTATAGACGAGGCCGGGGTTGATCATTTCCATGGACATCAAGAAGTGGGAGCCCGTATAACCAAGGGTATCTTAAAGAGACTTCGATTTGACAATGATACCATTTCCATGGTTAGTCGATTGGTAGCTTATCATGATTTTGGGACAGGTTCTGAGCCAAATATGAAAATGCTTCGTCGTGGAATGAACAGGATGGGTGAAGATATTTTTCCGGCACTTTTTGATGTGAAACGAGGCGATATCCTGGCCCAGAGTATGTATAAACGGGAAGAAAAGCTGGAGAATTTGTCCAAGCTGCAGGATTTTTATCAAAAGATTCTGGACCAAAATCAATGTGTCAGCTTAAAAACCTTGGCCGTTACAGGTTCTGATTTGATTGCCATTGGTGTAAAACCGGGTGTGGAAATCGGTGAGATTTTACAGGAACTGCTTCAGGTTGTTTTGGAAGAACCGGAAAAGAATGAAAAGGTATTTTTACTGTCTCTTGCGAAAGAGCTTCGGAAATAATCGGAATTCAAAAAAGAATTGAAACATACTTTTCTGTTTTCCTTCATAAGATGCTTTAGGGATTACATCATCTTTTTGGAGGGGAAAACAGTGAATGACAGGGCAATTCATTTATTTGATCAATATGATATAGAGGTCGTTTCTACCAGGAAAGCGCGAGGGGCATTTATTTGCCAAACTCCCGATCAGTTATATATTTTCAAGGAATACAGCGGAAATAATGACCGGCTTGTATTCCAAAACAGAGTTTTGGAGGCCGTTCGGGAAAACAGCGGTTTATGGGCAGAACAGATTCTTCCCAATAAGGAAGAAGGACTTTTTGTTCAGGATATGGATGGTTGCAAATATATTTTAAAAACCTACCGGGAAGGCCGGGAGCTGAACATTGCGTCCAAAGAAGAATGTGTCAGTGCGGTAAAGCTTTTGGCGAAACTTCATGAAGGCTTTTTTGTGAAAAAGCTTCCGGAAGAGGTGATTGCTCCATATTCCCCCCAAAAGGAGTATGAGAAAAAGAATAAAGAGCTGAAAAGAGTTCGCAGATATCTGAAGGAAAAGAGCCAGAAAACCTGGTTTGAATTATTTCTGCAAAAGAATTATGATTATTTTTTAAATCAGGCTTATGAGATTACGGATCAATGGAAACCCTATGAAAGGCAATTAGAGTCATCTCCTCTGAAAGATACCTTTTCCTGTTGTCATGGAGATTTTCAGTATCATAATATTTTATTTGACGGCTCGGAGTGGTTTGTGGTTAACTATGAAAAATGTATGGCAGATCACCCCACCAGAGATTTGGTTTTATTTTTACGTAAGCTGTTGGAAAAAAGCGACTGGTCCGTGGATTTGGGAAAAGAGTTAATTGAAGGTTACCGGTCGGAGCATCAATTGACTGAAATAGAGCAGAAGGATTTGTTTTATCATTTGGCATATCCGGAAAAGTTTTGGAAAATCGTGAATTTTTACTATAATTCCGGAAAATCCTGGATTCCGGGAAAAAATGCGGAGAAACTGGAGAAACTGCTTATACAGGAGCAGAATAAAAAACAATTTTTGGAGGAGGTCTTTCAAAATTCATGGATAGGAGAAACAAAAGAGGGAAAAATTATATTATAGCGCTTCTGTTTGTTGCTGTATCCATTCTGGCAGGATGTGGTTCTTCCGGTAAGGGGAAAACTCCTGTGGGTGATACGCCCGGTTCTGTGGATACGGGTTATCAGGTGATAAGCTTCCGAAGTTACGATTCTGAGGATACCTGTCTTTTCGTAGACCGGGACAAAGATAAGAATACGGTAACTTTTTTAAACCTTATGCTCCACAAACGATATACGCTTTCTTTGGACGGAACCACTTGTTTTTACGATAAATATGGAGAAACCGTTTCTTTGGATCAAATTTCCTTAGGTGCTGTGGTGGAAGTACAATTTTTAAAGTCTTCAAAACATTTGACTTCCATGAAAGGTTCTACGGAGTCCTGGAGTTATGAAAGTGTGGATAAATATACCATAGATTCGGTAAAAAAAGAGGTAAATATCGGAAGTGAGTACTATAAACTGGATAAGGATGTACTTTACTTATGCGATGGAAGAGTGATTTCGGATACAGATTTAAATCCTTCGGATGTACTGAATTTTATCGGTATCGGGAATACGGTTTACAGTGTTGAGGTTGCCAAAGGACACGGGTATTTGAAGTTGGCCAATGATGAAAAATTTATCGGCGGTTGGATTGAGATTGGTGAAAAAATGGTTTCGTCCATTGGCCGGGGAATGTTACTAACCATTCCGGAGGGTAGTTATATTGTTCAAGTAAGCAAGAACGGAAATGTAGGTCAAAAGCAGGTCATTATCAATCGAAATCAAGAGACAACGTTGGATATCGGGGATATTAAGATTGCAGAATCACAGATTGGACAAGTAAAGCTGACCATATTCCCGGAAAATGCCTCTCTTTGGATTGATGGGGAAAAGACCGATTATTCATCACCCATTAATCTTTCTTACGGAATGCACCAAATGATTGTTCGGGCAGATGGGTATCAGTCTATCACAAAATACCTAAAGGTGGGACAAGACAGTGCCAGCTTTGTAGTAGAGCTGGAAGAAGAGAAAAAGAGTGATTCTTCCACCGAGGAAAGCTCAGAAGAGGAAGAAAGTTCGGAAGAGGAAACAGAAGAGCAGACCGAGGAAAGTTATTTGGTGTATATTGATGCTCCGGAAAAAGCAGAAGTATATCTGGACGGAACCTTGGTGGGTACAGTACCCTGCAGCTTCCCCAAAAAGGCAGGAACCCATGTGATTATTTTACGAAGAACCGGGTATACAACGAAAAGTTATTCTATTCAGGTGGATGATGCCAAGAAAGATATTTCTTATTCTTTCGCAGAGATGGAGGCGGAAAATACCAGTCTTTTGGGAGGCGGTATAATCGCGGAAGATACTACGGTCAGTGACCTTACCAATGCAATCATAAATAGTGTCCTATTTATTGTCAAAACCCAAAAAAACCTTGACAAATAAAGGAAAAACCGATATATATAGAGTATACGTTTCGACACCGGAAACAGTGCGTGGAACTAAAATTTGAGATTGGAATATAATAGGAGGAGTTCACAATGAACAAGACAGAGTTAATCGCTGCTGTTGCAGAGCAGGCTGGTATTTCTAAGAAAGATGCAGAGAAGGCATTAAAGGCTTTCACTGATGTTGTTGCAGCTGAATTAAAGAAAGATGAGAAGGTTCAGTTAGTTGGTTTCGGTACTTTCGAAGTATCTAAGAGAGAAGCTAGAGAGGGAAGAAATCCTTCTACCGGCAAGACCATCAAGATTGCAGCTTCTAAGGCTCCTAAGTTTAAAGCTGGCAAGGCTTTAAAGGATATGCTCAACGCATAATTCATATTGAACTTTTTAGAGGACGCCTACGGCGTCCTCTTTGCGTATATAAAGCAAAAACCAAGCGCCTTTCGAAGGCGGCATCATAGAAAAGGTTATTTTATGAGATTAGATAAATATTTAAAGGTATCCCGTTTGATTAAGCGTCGTACGGTAGCCAACGAAGCTTGCGATAATGGCCGAGTAATGATTAATGATAAAGTTGCCAAAGCTTCCACCGATGTAAAAGAAGGCGACATCATAACCATTTCCTTTGGTAATAAGGATGTGAAGGTTGAAGTACTGGATGTACAGGAAACGGTTCGTAAGGAAGAAGCTAAGGAATTATTTCGATATATTTAGGTATGAATTGCACTGCCCTGTCATATAATTTGATATAATTCGGACAGGATGGTGGATATGGAAGAGATAACCTACAACCAAAAAATGCATAAGATGAATATGACGAATAGAAAATCCTGTTCTATGAGTGGAATAAAGGATGTTCTGTCTTTCGATATTCACGAAATTCTTCTGGAAACCGAGCAGGGGATGCTGATGATTCGGGGAAATGATTTGCACGTGAATCGATTGAGTCTGGAAAAAGGAGAAATCGACATCGATGGCAAGCTGGATAGCTTTACCTATTCCGATGTGGCGGAGCCGATGGGACAAAAGACCCAAAGTATTCTCACCAGACTGTTCCGATAGAAGGTTTTCGAAATGAATGAACAGAGGCTTTTTGTTTGCTGGATTCTCTTTGGGTGTTTGTTTTCTTTTCAATACGATTGGATAGAATGTCTTCGAAATGCGATAAGTCACAGCAATTTATTTCGGGCGGCAGAGGATTTGTGCTATTGGTTCTGTATGTTTTGGGAAGCGTTTTATCTTCTGCATTTCGTCGGAAACGGCACCGTTCGCTGGTTTATGATTATGGGTTTGGCGCTGGGTATGATTTTTTATCGAAAAATAGCACATTCCGTGGTAATTTATTTGGGTACAGGGTTAATTTCCCTGATTTTTTTGCCGATAAAATGGTTGAATCGAGTAATAAGGTTTCTTTGCGCCCAAATGTTGGTTTGCAAAAAGAGAAAAGAGGTACAGTATGGCCAGAAGAAAAGCCGCATATCGAAAGAGACAACAGAATAAATTCAGTATGCTTTTGGTATCCATTGTTGTAGTCATGGTCATGGTAGTGGTTTCCATCAGTGGTGGAAAGTTAAAAGAAAAGATTGATACGGTTTCTGCCAAGGAAGCCCATCTGGAGAAGCAAATAGAGAGCGAAGAGGCACGTCAGCAGGAAATCGAGGAATATAAGAAGTACACACAGACCAAGAAATATGCGGAAGAGGTAGCAAAGGATAAGCTTGGACTGGTATATGAGGGAGAAATCCTTTTTCAGGAAAAATAGAAAAATTTGGCTTTCACAGATATTCTGTGAAAGCCTTTCTTTTTTCTGTCGAAAACATTTTTGATTTTGGTTCCTGTTTTGACAAAATAGGAGAGCCCATCCTCGTATAATGGGTGTAAAAAATGCGGGAGGCAAGCTATGTTTTTGGCGGAAAAAGATTTGAAACAGCAGGATTTTGGGCTGCAAATTCCGGATTTGTGCAAGGAAAGGCTTTTGGGATATGCGGAAAGCTTTCGGGAATTATCCGGAATGTTCGGAGGGGAGTTTGTCACACAAAAGACCGATCGAAAGGATTATTTTCGGGAACACAGTATCTGGGAAAACCGGCAGTTAATCAGCCATAACCTTCAGGAAATATCCAAGATTATGGCCCGGATGGCAGGAGAGGTGTTTTCTTATCGTCCCATGGAAGAACGACGTAGCAGGAAAATTATTCGTGGCCTACGGGAGGAGCGAATCCTGGCCAAAAGCCCCTGCTATATTATGAAAAACAATGTGGAAACCATTGGAGTTTTGTTATCCACCGAACAAAAGGGTGGAATTTCCGGAGAATATATAGCGGATTACCTGAGTATCCTGTTGCACCGAAGACTGAAATTATCCCTAAGCAGTCCGGAGAAGGTGGATTCGCAGGAACGTCGGTTTCTGTTTGTGGAAGAACCGGAATATATTTGTCTGACCGGTTTTGCCAGAGTGGTAAAGGATCGGGAGGAAATTTCCGGGGATAATTATTCGATTATTGAGACGGAAAAGGGCAAGCTGACCATTCTTTTGTCAGACGGAACCGGCTCCGGGGAAAAGGCTTGCCTGGACAGTTCGCTGGTTCTGGATGTGATGGAACGTTTTTTGGAAACCGGTTATAATCCGGAGCCTGCCATTCATCTGGTGAACGCAGCTTTGTTTTCCAAGGAAGATACCATTGGGCATCCCACACTGGACCTTTGCAATATAGATTTATATAACGGCGTGTGGGAATCTTATAAGTGCGGCGGATGCGCGTCCTTTTTAAAGCGGGGAAATCGGGTTCGCAGAATAAACGGCGGAAGTTTGCCTCTCGGTTTTTTCCGGCAGTCGGATATTTGTAAGGAGCAGGGCCAACTGGAGGGAAAGGAATACTTGATTTTGATGACGGACGGGGTGTTGGAAGCAATCGGAGACCGAGAGGAGCATATGGAGGATTTTTTGCGAGGGATTACGGAGGAAAATCCCAGAGAAATTGCTGAGAAGATGATGCAGAGAGCAATTATGGCCAACGAAGGTCATATTCGGGATGACATGACGATAGTGGTAGCGGGTATTTGGGAACGGGAGGAAAATGAATAGTTGATTTTTCCAATTAATTAAGATACATTTGGAATATGAGAGCAAAAAAACAAACAGAGGAAAAAGTTTTTTCTTTTATGGAGAAAAACCATATGTTGTCTGCAGGTGACAGAGTTATTGCAGGCGTTTCCGGAGGGGCAGATTCCGTTTGCCTCTTGTTTGTATTGCTGGAATATCGAAAAAAAGTTCCTTTCTCTTTGGAAGTGGTTCATGTAAATCATGGTCTTCGGGAGGAAGCCGGAGAAGATGCGGATTATGTAAGGCAGTTATGTGCGCAAGGGGATGTTCCTTTTACCTTGGTAGAGGTGAACGTAAAGGAAAAGGCCGCAAAAGAGCATTTGGGAGAAGAAGAAGCCGGAAGAGCATTGCGGTATGAAGCCTTTTTTGGACAAGTGCAAAGCGAAAGAGACCATATTGCGGTAGCCCATCATGCCAATGACCGGGCGGAAACCTTTTTGTATAATCTGTTTCGGGGAAGTGCCGGCAAGGGACTTGGAAGTATACGTCCGGTGCGGGATCGGGTGATTCGTCCTCTTCTTTGTCTGGAGCGGGAAGAAATTGTGGACTATCTGAGAGAATGCGGTATTTCCTGGAAGGAGGATGCTACCAATCGGGAAGACCATTATATCCGAAATCGGATCCGGCATCATATTTTGCCTTATGCGGAGGAAGAGATTTGTAAGGGAAGTATTGCCCATATCAACCAGGCAGCGGATTTTTTGGCTTTGACGGAGGACTACCTGGAGGGAGAAACAAAAAAGGCTTACAAAGATTGCCTGATTTTTGAAACGACAGACGAAATCGTTCTTTCTTTGGAAAAACTAAAGCAAATGCATCCCCTTCTTCAAAGCAGAATCCTAATGGATGGGCTGGCTCATGTTTGCGGTGTGAGAAAAGATCTTACCAGGCAGCACGTGGAAAGTATTCTGCAGATTCTTATGACGGATGGGGAGAAAAAGCTTCGGTTACCTTATGGAATTCAAATCCTAAAATCCTATGAGGTGCTTCGGATTCAACGAGGACAAAAAGGGGCCGATTATCGGTCAATCGAAGATTTTTCCTTTGATTTTCAAGTTTTGAATCGGGAGGATCTGGCAGAAATTCCCCGAAATCAGTATACGAAATGTTTTGACTATGATAAAATAAAAAGATGCCCGGATATTCGTTTTCGCGAAAGCGGTGATTATTTCACATTCCGCGGACAAAACGGGGAGCTGATTCATAAATCTTTGAAGGAATACATGATTACAGAGAAGATACCAAAGTCTATGCGGGATCATATTCCTCTTTTGGCACTGAATCACCATGTGATTTGGCTGGCAGGATATCGAATCAGTGAATTTTTTAAGATAGATGAGAATACAAAACAGATTTTACAGGTAAACTTATTAAAGAATACGGAGGATGAATATGGAACACCAGATTAATGTAATGATTTCGGAAGAAGACGTAAACAAGCGCATTTGTGAAATGGGTGCCCAAATCAGCAAGGATTATGCCGGAAAAGAGCTTCATCTGATTTGTGTACTTCGCGGTGGCAGCTTCTTTATGTGTGAGCTGGCAAAGAGAATTACCGTTCCGGTATCTCTTGACTTTATGTCCGTGTCCAGTTACGGAAGTGACACCAAGTCCAGCGGTGTGGTAAAAATTGTAAAGGATCTGGATGATTCCATTCAGGGAAAAGACGTACTGGTAGTTGAAGATATTATCGACAGCGGAAGAACCTTAAGCTATCTGATGGAAATGTTCAAGGACAGAGGACCGGCTTCTCTTCACCTTTGTACTTTGCTGGATAAACCGGATCGAAGAGTGATTGAGGTAAATGTAGATTATACCGGATTTGAAATTCCGGACAAGTTTGTAGTAGGTTACGGTTTGGACTATGATCAGAAATATCGTAATCTGCCTTATATCGGTGAGGTAATTATTTAGGAAACAGGAGGATTGCAATGAATCCGCAAGGAAAAAGAAACAAAGGATTAAGCACGTATATTTTCTTCGTCTTCGCCTTAATTGCAATTATTTTCATTGTGAATATGGTAAGCAATCGGGAAGATCCTTATACCAGAGAGCAATTTATAAAGGACTTGGAAGGGAATAAGGTTTCGGAAGTAGAGATTGTACCAAACAGTGAAACGCCCACCGGTATTGTGCAGGTGGTTTTGAAGGATAATACGTATCGTAAATTGTATGTAACGGAAATTTCCGAGGCAGAGGATTTGGTTCGCCAGTATGGTATTGCCCCGATTGTTTCAGATGTAAAGAGACCCAGCTGGGTAATGAACTATTTACTGCCCATGCTGATTGTATTGGTAATCGGCATTTTTCTAATGGTAATTTTTAACGGACAAAATGCCAACCATCAGGATCCCGGCGCTGCCAAGATGATGAATTTTGGCAAGAGTTCGGCCAAGTTGTCCCAGGGAGACAACAAAATCACTTTTGATAAGGTAGCAGGATTAAAGGAAGAAAAGGAAGCCCTGGAGGAGATCGTGGATTTCTTAAAGGATCCTGCGAAGTTTACCAAATTGGGTGCCAGAATTCCCAAGGGTGTACTTTTGGAGGGATCTCCCGGTACCGGTAAAACCTTGTTGGCCAAGGCAGTTGCGGGAGAAGCAGGCGTACCCTTCTTCAGTATCTCCGGTTCCGACTTCGTAGAAATGTTTGTGGGTGTTGGTGCTGCCCGTGTCAGAGATATGTTTGAAACAGCCAAGAAAAACGTGCCTTGTATCGTATTTATCGATGAAATCGATGCGGTAGCCAGAAGAAGAGGTGCAGGACTTGGTGGCGGACACGACGAGCGTGAACAGACACTGAACCAGTTACTGGTAGAGATGGACGGTTTCGGTGAGAACGAAGGTATTATCATTATGGCAGCTACAAACCGTATTGATATCCTGGATCCGGCAATTCTTCGTCCCGGCCGATTCGATCGCAAGGTAACCGTAGGTACTCCGGATATTGGCGGTCGTGAGGAGATTCTTCGGGTTCATGTCAAGAATAAACCTGTTGCCAGTGATGTGGATTTAAAGCAAATTGCCCAGACCACAGCAGGATTTACCGGTGCGGATTTGGAAAATCTTTTGAATGAAGCCGCAATTAACGCAGCCAGAGAAGGAAAAGCGTTTCTGGATCAGTCCGATATTCAAAAGGCCTTTGTGAAGGTGGGTATCGGCAGTGAGAAGAAGAGCCGCATTATCAGCGATAAAGAAAAGAAGATTACCGCATATCACGAGGCGGGTCATGCAATTTTGTTCCACCTGCTGCCGGATGTGGGACCGGTATATACCGTATCCATTATTCCTACCGGAAACGGAGCGGCCGGATATACCATGCCTCTTCCCGAGAAGGACGAAATGTTCTTAACCAAGGGAAGAATGCTTCAGGACATTATGGTATCCTTGGGCGGACGTATTGCGGAGGATTTGATTTTCCAGGATGTTACCACCGGTGCTTCCAGCGATATTAAGCGCGCTACCAAGGAAGCACGTATGATGGTTACCAAGTTCGGTATGTCAGAGAATATCGGTGTAATTGATTATGACAATGATGACGAGGTATTCATCGGTCGTGATTTAGGTCACACCAAGAGCTATAGCGAATCGGTTACCGCGCAGATCGATCAGGAAGTAAAGCGTATCGTAGATGAATGCTATGGAAAGGCAAAAGCAATCCTTTTGGAGAATGAGGAAATCCTTCATCGTTGCGCTTCCTTGCTGCTGGAAAAGGAAAGAATTAACCGGGAAGAGTTTGAAGCATTATTTGTTTGTTAATATTGCACAAAAACTTATTAAACTTATTGTTATATTTGTGGGTTTTACGAATAGATATATTTTGGGGGAGATGATATTATACTTCTTGTACCCCCCCCAATACATTATAGTTTTTGCTATACCCCATAAGTAAAAAGAAATACCTTCTCTAAAAAAGACAGCTTAGCTGTCTTTTTTACTTTATATAGCTTTTCATTTATAGCAAAAAATGATAAAATAGAAGTGCAATTTTTTGAAGAGGATTAGGGAGCAATGGATTACGACAGACTTCGAAAAGTAGAATATAATCAACAATATATCGCCTCGATGAGACCTGTATTAAACAGAAGAGCTCTTTTTTCGGATACCACCAAGGATTATGTAAATCCTCCGGAACCCGGTTGTTATGAAAAAGTGACGATTCGCTTTCGTACGGCCAAAAATAATGTAGACCGTGTTTTTATGGTTTGCAAGGATGAACGCTATTTGTTAAACAAGGTGGATACAGAAGGCGAATTCGACTATTACGCTTATGAGTTCCAGCTGGATAATGAGAAGGTTTCTTATTATTTCGCGGTACAGATCGGAACCTTGACCGGATATTATGATACGCGTGGACTGGTTCAGGAACCCAATGAGTATTACAATTTTGTGATTATTCCCGGCTTTTCCACTCCCGCGTGGGCAAAGGGAGCCGTTATGTACCAGATTTATGTGGATCGTTTCTGTAACGGAGACCCTTCCAACGATGTGTTGACCGGAGAGTACTGTTATATCAATGAGCAGGTACATCGGGTAGAGGATTGGGACCGTTATCCCGCTCAAATGGATGTAAGAGAGTTTTATGGCGGAGACTTACAAGGTGTTTTGAATAAGATGGATTACCTTCAGGATTTGGGTGTGGAAGTAATCTATTTCAATCCCCTTTTTGTATCGCCTTCTAATCATAAATACGATATTCAGGATTATGATTATATTGACCCGCATTTCGGTAAAATCGTTATGGACGAGGGGGAGCTTTTATACCCCGGACAGAAAGAAAATAATCAGGCATCCCGTTATATCAATCGTGTGACCAACAAGGCAAACCTGGAAGCCAGCAACGAATTGTTTGCACAGGTGGTTGCGGAGGCCCACAGACGTGGTATGAAGGTTATTTTGGACGGCGTATTCAATCATTGCGGTTCCTTCAATAAATGGATGGATCGCGAAAGGATTTACGAAAATGCCGAAGGTTACGAGAAGGGAGCCTACGTCAGCGGAGACAGCCCTTATCGCAGTTACTTTGATTTCAAAAATGACTATAAATGGCCATATAATGATTCTTATGACGGTTGGTGGGGACACAATACCCTTCCCAAGTTAAATTACGAGAATTCCAAGGCACTTTTTGAATATGTCCTTCATATCGGACGTAAATGGGTATCCCCTCCTTACAATGCCGATGGATGGAGACTGGACGTGGCAGCAGACCTGGGTCACAGTCCGGAATACAATCATTACTTCTGGAAGGAATTCCGAAAGGCCGTGAAGGAAGCAAATCCCAATGCCATTATCCTGGCCGAGCATTACGGAAATACCAGAGACTGGTTGCAGGGAAAAGAATGGGATACCGTCATGAATTATGACGCTTTCATGGAGCCCATTACCTGGTTTTTGACCGGTATGGAAAAGCACAGTGATGACTTTCGAGAGGATCTTTTGGGAAATGCGGAAAGCTTCTGGGGCGCAATGCGTCACCATAATGCAAGCTTTGCAATGCCCAGCTGGCAGGTAGCCATGAATGAACTGAGCAATCATGATCATTCCAGATTCCTGACCAGAACCAATCACAAGGTGGGCCGTACTGCTACCTTGGGTCCCAAAGCGGCAGAGGAAGGTATCAATAAGGCAGTCTTTTTGGAGGCGGTTGTCATGCAGATGACCTGGATTGGCGCCCCTACCATTTATTACGGAGATGAGGCCGGTGTTTGCGGATTTACCGATCCGGATAACCGCCGTACCTACCCTTGGGGAAGAGAAGATCATCAGCTGATTAATTTCCACAAGGATATCATTCAGCTTCGAAAGAACCATGAAGAGCTTCGTACCGGATCCATTAAATATGTGGATTCCGGATATAATTTCCTGGCCTATGCCCGATTTACCAGAGAAAACCAGTGTTTGATTCTGATTAATAACGAGGATCATCCGGTAGAAAAGGCTGTTTCCGTATGGCAAATCGGTACGGAGAAATATGGAAGCATGGAGATTTTGATGCAGACCGGCGAAGACGGATATACCATGTTTGGTGCACATTTGGAGGTGACACTGGGCAAGATTCATATCACCCTTCCCAAATTCAGCGCAACAATTTTGAAATATCATAAGGGTGCTCCCAAGAAGCAGGAGACCGCGCCCAAGGCAGAGACTGTTCCGGAAGTACTTACTCCGGAAGAAGAGATGCGTAGAAAAAGAAGATTTATTTTTTAGTTAATACTTGCATTTTTCACAAAGTTATGTTAGAGTATTTGATTGTCAGGGGTTTGTAATACAAATCTCATGAATGGGTGGATTCCCGAGTGGCCAAAGGGGACAGACTGTAAATCTGCTGGCTTTGCCTTCGATGGTTCGAATCCATCCTCTCCCACCATTTGACGAGGTTTC
>DCGY01000006.1 GCA_002314715.1 Lachnospiraceae bacterium UBA1766
ATGACTCTTGGTACAAGAATCGTAGTTATGAAAGATGGTGTTATCCATCAGGTTGATACACCTCAGAACCTTTATGAGAAGCCTAACAACCTGTTCGTAGCAGGATTCATGGGATCTCCTCAGATGAACTTCCTTGATGCAGAAGTTGAAGTTAGTGGTGATGTTGCTAGCCTTAAGATTGCTGGTAAGTCAATTCCTCTTCCTCCTGCTAAGTCTAAGAAGATCATCGATGGTGGTTACGACGGCAAGGAAGTTGTATTCGGTATTCGTCCTGAAGACGTATATGATTCTGAAATGTTCATCGAGAACTCTCCTCAGAGCGTATTCGAGTCTACTATCAAGGTTTACGAATTACTTGGTGCAGAAGTTTACTTGTACTTCGATCTTGACGAGTTCCCTATGACTGCAAGAGTTGATTCTCGTACAACTGCAAGACCTGGCGATACTGTTAAGTTTGCTCTTGATGTTGAGAAGATTCATGTATTCGATAGAGATACCGAGCAGATTATTACCAACTAGTAAGAAGCTTATTGGGGGTGCTGAAGCCAGCACCCCCTTATTTTTTCAAATCTTTTATATGGGGGTACTATGATTTCTAGTCAGATTATTCAAACAAGTCTTGATGAACTGAGAGCAATTACCAAAGTGGATTTGACAGTGTTTGACTTATTGGGGGACGAAGTTGCATCAACGACAACACATACGGATATTACGAAAGATTTGATTCGAGGCTTTGCCGGATCTCCTGCAGACAGTCAGGTGATGGGTGGCAAACATTTGCTGAAAATTTGGGACGAAGAAGAATTGGCCTATATTCTTTTGGCAAAAGGGATGAATGATGATGTATACATGGTAGGAAAGATTGCAGTCTGCCAAATTCAGAATCTGATTATTGCCTACAAAGAGCGCTTTGACAGGAATAATTTCTTTCAAAATCTTTTGTTGGACAACATGCTTTTGGTGGATATCTTCAATCGTTCCAAAAAACTTCACATCGAACCTACCTGCCCCAGAGCAGTCTATTTGATTGAAACCGCCAAGGAAAAGGACGGAATTGCTACGGAAGTATTAAAGGGTATGTTTTCCTCTCAAATGGGGGATTACATTACCTCGGTGGATGAGGATAATATTATCCTGATTAAGTCCCTGGAGGGAAATACAACTCCGGAGGCAATGGAGGAAGTGGCACAGACAATTGTGGCTTCTATGAACACGGAAGCTATGATTAATGTAACAGTTGCTTACGGCCAGGTGGTACAGGAACTGAAGGATGTTTCCAAGTCCTACAAGGAAGCAAAGATGGCCCATGATGTAGGTAAAATTTTCTATGCCGAGAAAAATGTGGTGGCCTACAATACATTGGGTATCGGCCGTCTGATTTATCAGTTGCCGGTCAATCTGTGCAGATTGTTTATCGATGAAATATTTGGCAAAGAGTTACCTTCCGAGTTGGATGAGGTAACCCTGAATACCTTAAATAAGTTTTTTGAGAACAACCTGAATGTATCCGAGACCTCCAGACAACTGTTTGTGCATCGAAATACATTGGTATACCGAATTGAGAAGATACAAAAGAGTACCGGTTTGGACCTTCGAAATTTTGATGATGCACTAACCTTTAAAATTGCATTAATGGTTTCCAATTATATGAATTATTTGGACAATAAGGAATAATATATGACACCTCTTACATATCATATGTAGGAGGTGTTTTTTATGCTGAAAAATCGTATGGTTTATTATCTGGAACATATGGAAGAAGAGAATAACGAAGGAGTCATGGGAACGGTTACCATTTTTCGATACGAAAAGACCTGTGATATCAATATACGTGTGCATAATCTTTGCAGAGAGGACGAGCCTTTGATTCCGGTTTTTTTCTTATGGCGACAGAAAAGGCAGCCGGTTGGAGAAATGCGGGTTGAATCGGGGTGCGGGAGCATGAATCTTCGTGGCTTGGAAATGAATTGTTTGATAAAGGATGGCCCATCGATTTCGGAACTGGAGGAGATTCGGCTTCAAAAAGATGGTAAAGATTGGATGAGGGTAGGCTTGCGGGAGTCCGGAGAAAGGCCATCGATAATGGATTGGGACAGCGAGGAAATGTCTGATCCGGAGATGTTGGAATTGGTTGGAGAAAAGATTATAGAAGGGACAAGCCTGGAATTGACCTTGGAACGAGAGGCATTGTCGGAAGTTCAGATGCAGGAAGCGGAAACAAAGAAACAGGAAACGGAGACACAGATGCAGGAAACGGAAACACAGGAAAACATTCATGAAAGAGAAATCGAAAAGCCGGAGATAGAATACGACGAGAAACCGGACAGGCTTCCTCGTATGTTGCCTTCCAAATGGAACCAGATTTGCTCAATCTATCCGAGGATAACACCGTTTTCGGACAATCGGACATACATCAAAATTCAATTGCAGGATTTTTTGCTTTTGCCGGACTGTTATTATTCCCTGACCCAAAACAGTTTTCTTTTACACGGATATATGAATTATGGGTATTTGATTTTAGGGTGTATACAGAAAAAACAAAGAACAGAATTTTATTTGGGTGTTCCGGGCAATTATTATGAACAGGAAAAGCAGGCAGCCAGAATGTACGGGTTTACTTATTTCGATGGAAGCAGGGAGATTTCCAGGGACGGAGACTTTGGCTTCTATATGGAACGGGTGGAACTTTGACTGTTCACTTATGGGGAAATATGATATAATAAATTAACTATATCTTGCTGTGTGGGGGGATTTTCGGAGTAATGATACCAGAAAAAAGATATCAGCTACGTCATGCTGCCGGTGTGTATTGGCTTTTGGATATGGAACAGGCGGGTGTGCCTTACAAACCTCCGATTCCCATCAATGAAATTGGAGCAAGAATTTGGGAATTGCTGTTTCGGGGAGAAGAAAAGGCTAAAATTGCGGAAATATTGGCCGATGAATATCAAGTGGATATTGGAACAATTTCAGAAGATGTAGATGCGTTTGTGAAACAATTGCAGGAATTTGGGGTACTTTAAGAGGAAACGCTTATGAATATTATGTTGATCGGTGGAGCAGGGCACTTCATCGATAGTTTGATTAATAAATTAAATAAAGAGGGACATCGAATTTACCTTCTGACGGGTACCAGATATAAGCAACACCCCTATCAGAAGGTTTTTGAGCGTTATGATTTTACCTATGATGCGGAATGCCTCAGTGATATTTTTGAGAGTACATCGCCGGATGTAACGGTATACATGGGTGCATATGATACAAATTTTGACTGGAGAGAGGAAGAGAAAGCATCGATTCGATTCTCTAACAGTATGACAAATATTTTGATGTCTTATGCCATGAACAATAAAGGGAGATTTGTATATCTGTCTTCCGATGAGGTGTTTGGTCAGGATTATCCGGAGGACATTACAGAGTATGAAAAACCTACGCCGGCAACCATTCGAGGATTGGCATTGTCACAGGGTGAGGAGTTGTGTCGTACCTATCGGGAGAGTCGAAACTTAGATATTATCACGGTCAGACTGGATCATTATTATTCGGTTCCGGACAAGAGAGCAGATGTGACCAGTATTCCGGCCAAGATGTGTCTGGAACTTTTGGAGAAGGAATCGGTTCATATTGTTCCGGACAATCGATTCTCTTTGTTGTACGAGACGGATGCGGTGGAAACGGTTTACCGGCTGATTTCCTGCCAGACCCATCGTCATCCAATTTACCATATCAGCTCTTCTGCAGAAATATCCGAAAGGGAAATCGGGGATATTCTGCTTCAGATGAATAAGGACACGGCGATATTTGAAAAACCGATTCCGGGAAGAAGATGCGTCCTTTCGGCAGGCTTGTATAATGCGGAATTTGGAAAACCCTATACCTGTAACGTGGACGGAATTGTGCAAAAGATTGCGAATAAGATGTACAAGAACAGTTATGTATTTCTCACAGGGGAGGATTCCAAACCTCCGTTTTGGGTAAGGATTGCAGAAAATTCCGGTTGGTTTGTGAAGATGCTGATTCCTTTTGTGGAAAATGTAATCTTGTTTATCATTGTCTTTTTGCTGAATTATTTTCTGGGTGACCTGAAATATATTCAACGACTGGATATGTATCTGTTATATGTGCTTTTGTTTGCGGTGGTTTACGGACAGCAGCAATCGGTCTTCGCGGCAGTGTTGGCTTCGGTTGGCTATTGTATTACGTTTATCCTAAATCGACCGGGCCATGAATTGCTATTGGACTTGAATACGTATATTTGGATTGCACAGCTTTTTATCGTAGGACTGGTCGTAGGCTATTTAAAGGATCAAATCGTGGTGCTTCGTAAAGAGACAGAAGAAGTGCAGGATTTCCTGACCTTGCAGCTTACCGATATGAAGGACATTAATACCAGTAATGTACGTGTAAAAAATGCATTGGAAATGCAATTGGTTAATCAAAATGACAGCGTGGGCAAGATTTATCGAATCACCTCTGCTTTGGATCAATACAGCCCGGAGGAGGTATTGTTCTATGCGGCAGACGTGGTGGGACAATTGATGGGTACCAAGGACGTTGCAATTTATCAAATTTCTGAAGGTTCGTTCGCACGATTGTTTTCAGCCACATCGAAAAAGGCCCGTGCCCTGGGAAACTCAATTAAGTATCAGGAAATGGGAGAATTGTACAGCACCTTGTGCGAGCATAAGGTATTTATTAACCGAAAATTGGATGAAAATTATCCGCTGATGGCAAATGCAGTTTTTGAAGAAGGAAAAATGCGAGTGCTTCTGTTTGTATGGGGTATTCCCTGGGAGCGCATGACCTTGGGACAGTCGAATCAGCTGACGGTTGTTACCTCATTAATTCAGGAGGCGGTTCTTCGAGCTGACAAATATCTTTCGATTCTGGAGAACCAAAGATGTATGGAAGGTTCCAGGGTTTTGACTTCCGAAGCCATGCGTACCTTAATCAATGCATATCTTCGGGCAGAAGAAAAAAGTCTGGCAGACTGCACGGTTCTGAAGGTTCTTCATGGAACAAAAGACCCGAAAGAAGTTAGCAACAATTTGGCACAAAAGCTTCGCCAAACCGATTATCTGGGTATTTTGGAGGATGGTTTTGTGTATATTCTTTTGGCAAATACCAACAGAGAAGAGGCCGGATTTGCGATTGAGAGAGTCCGTTCCTTCGGTTTTGATTCGGAAGTTGCGGAGGAGTTTGAAATATGACAAAAGAGGTAGAGGTATTTGTTTCCTTACTGCTTCTGAACTTATTGGTAACAATCGGGTATGTTCTTCACAATTTTCTTCGAAAAAAAGAAAAAAGAAGAAGCTTTCTTTTTCGGGCTTTGATTATGTTACTATGCCCCTTGGTGGGACCATTGTTTTTCTTTTTCTCTTATTGGATATTTAAGATATTTATGTCGGATCCGGTGGATTTGGACGACGTTGTATTCAGTAAGGAAAGAGTGAAGACCTTTCTTCGCCCTGATGAGGAAAGAGAACGTAACATGGTTTCCTTGGAAGAGGCGATTGAAATTATGGATAAGGATAATCTTCGCCAAATTATGATGAATGTGGTACGTGGAGATATCCAGAAATCCTTGACCACCATTTCATTGGCTTTAAACAGCGAGGATTCCGAAACGGCTCATTATGCGGCATCTGTTTTACAGGAAGCCTTAAACGATTATCGAATGAACGTGCAGAAACAATACCAATTGATGTTAGAGGAACCGGAAGACAAAACAGCATTCGGCGAAATACTGCTGGAATACATGAACAAGGTGCTGGAGCAAAAGGTATTTACAGATATTGAGCAAAAGGATCTGGTTTTAAAAATGGACCAGGTGGGAGAATATATTTACAAAAAAAAGAAAGAGGTTTTTCTTTCCGGATATTATGAGAATCTTTCCCTTCGTTTGCTGGAGGTAGAGGAATTTACGCTGTGTGAAAAGTGGTGTGAAAGAGCGTGCTATCATTACCCGGATTCCTTATCCACCTACACAGCACAGTTAAAGCTGTATTTTGCAAACGGACAGAGAGAGAAATTTTTCGAGGTAATGGAAAATTTAAAGAAATCTCCGGTGGTAATTGATAAGGAAACCTTGGAAATGCTTCGAATATTTATGTAAGATACGAGAGAAAGGAGGCGCATACTATGACCATGCAGTTTTATTATGTTTTGCAACTCATAGGGGTAGTTTGCGCTTATTTTGGTGTTACGGTTCTCATGCCGGGAATCGTATTGCACAAAGTTTTACGGGAAAAACCCTTCATGGAGCGTATGCTGTTTTATTTTTTGGTGGGAAATTACGCCATAATGAATGTGGTGTTTGTCCTTCAGATTTTTCATATTTCCAACCGATATACGTTGATTTGTGCTACCCTTTTCCCTTTTTTGTGGCTTGCTGTAAAAAACAATCAGTTGCCGATTTTCAAGTGGTATCAAAATTTTCAGAGGGCCTTTAAGCTATTGGTGGGAAAACGACTTGGATGGAAAACGCTGGTTATGGGTTGGGGAAAACGTATTCAGAACCTGTTCCAAAAAGCCAAATTTGCCTGGAGAAAGGTGCCCGGAATCACAAAGACAGAGCTGGTGCTTGTATTGCTGGTAATTGTATGGGTACTGTATTTTTATGGCCTCATTGTTTTGTCTACCTTCGGTTATTCCTTCAGCGACATTCTGGTACATAACTATTGGGTAAACGGTCTGTCCGAAAATCAGCTGTTTGTTGCCGGAATCTATCCCGAGGGGGCACACTGTATTTTTTATTTCCTTCACGAAGTATTTGGATTGGAAACTTATATTGTGCTGAGCCTTTTTGGACTGGTTCAGATTTTTTGTATTGTTTTTTCTATGTTGATTTTCCTGAGAAGTTGTTGCCGAAATCGCTTTTTGCCTTACTTGGGACTGGGGATTTTCCTGTTTGCGGGTTTTTTTCATGAGAATACCTACTCCCGCTATTACAGTGCGCTGCCTCAGGAATATGGAATGATTTTTCTGCTCCCGGCAATTTATTTCGGCTTCTGTTATTTTAAAACAAAGCATCATGAATTGACCTCTGACGAGAATATTCCTACCGGTATTCATAACCCGGCAGTTTATTGTCTGTGTGGCTTTGCTATGAGTTTTGGCATGACCTTTATGGTTCACTTTTACAACACCTTTGTTTTGGCACTGTTTTGTATCGCCATGGCAATCGGTTACCTGAAACTGTTCCTTCGAAAAGAATATTTTCGTGATATTGTGGTTACCTGCAGTGTCAGTCTTGGAATTGCTTTGATTCCCATGGTGATTATGTTCGCACTTGGAAGACCCTTGCAGGGCTCCATCGGATGGGGATTGGAAGTTATTCAGGAGTCTCTTGGGGGAAGTAAAACCCAAAGCCAGGTGGGAATCTCTCAATATCCGGAGGAGGGTGTTACCGGTAATCCGAATATGAATCAGATGATTGATAATTCCCTGGATTCGTCAGGAACGGGAGGTGTGTCCTACAGCGGAACAAGTGAGATAATCAATCAGGTGCCTGCCATTCCGAGTAAGCCGACCACCTGGAGTAAGGTAAAGTCTTTCAAAAATCGGTTGATTCAAAAGGTCGCTGAAATAAAAGAACTACTGGCTCAAAATGTGTTTACGGCCTACGCCGGATTATGCGGTGTGTTACTGGTTGTATCCTTGGTGCTTTTGCTTCTTTGTGGCTTGATTCAAAAAAAGAACGGGGATATCTGTTACGGCGGTATGCTTTGGACGATGGCGCTTGGAACCGGTTTTCTGTTCCTTATGCTGGTGGCAAAGGTATTTGGATTGCCCACGCTTATGGATGCCAGTCGTACTAGTATTTATTTTGCATATATGGTACCGGTTGTCTGGGTAATGGCAATGGATTCATTACTGGCTGTTTTGTTGAGGAAATGCTCTGATACCATGAAACGTTCCTTTGACTATTTGGCAATTGCGGCCGGAGTGACGATGGCTTTCGTGCTTTACAATCACGGAATGATCCGTCAGAATCCGGAGTTGGGATATTATCAAACCAATCAGGCGGTGACCTGCCTGACCAATATTATTCGGACGCAACAGGATAATACCTGGACCATTATTTCCGCGAATGACGAGACCCAGATGGGACTGGACCATGGATATCACTATGAAATAGTTACTTTGCTGAATGAAATATCGGATTTAAGTACTTGTGAGTCTCTGGTGATTCCCGGCAAAAAAATATTTGTATTTATCGAAAAGAAACCGGTCAGCTACGATGACTATTTTTATATCAGTGATTATTGCCTTACGGAGGAATATGCTTCCAAAAAAGTTCCTTCCGTGAATTTGAAGCTGTGGGCATATAAGGGAAAGAATCGTATGGTATGTATGGCTAAGACCTATTATTGGGTACAAGCGTTAAAACAAGCCTATCCCAACGATGTGTTTGTGTATTACGAAGATGATGCGTTTATCTGCTACGAAATTGACCAGAACGAGTACCATTTGTTCGATCTGGCCATTGACTACGGATTCAACTAGAAACAGGAGAGAATTGGATGATTTCAAGAAGAAATTTTGTGGTCATGACCATCATGATGCTTGCGCTGTTTGTCCTGTTTCAATTTACCCATATCGGACAGGAGAAGAAGGAACTATATGCCCGTAATCTATTCTCCGAGGAGAGTGAGCCTCAGTCACAAATTCCGGAGGCACAGCTAAAATCCACCTGGGGTAAAATGGATCGTGAGAAGTGGGTGTTTGTTGGAAATCAGGATTCGAAACAGGCGAAAACCTTGCAAAACTGGTGTGACTATGAGAAGAAAAAATATATTGGCTGCAAGACAATGGAAGATTTGAATTCTATTGAAAATGTCTGTTTCCTTGTAGTGGACCCGACAATGATCCAGACAAACGATCATGTGGAACAGATAAAAAAGTTCACGAAAAAGGGTGCTTCGGTTTTGTTTTATGAAATCCCGGATTTGACGACATTACGTTATAATAAGGGTTTTCGAAATCTGTTGGGAATTGAAGACATTGTGGAGGAATCCTGTACTTTGGAGGGAATGAAGCTCTTTAGCGGATTCTTCCTGGGAGGAGAAGCGGTTTATCAGCCCCAAACCCCGGAGGAAGAGGCCTTAATGGATTTGGAACGAAATGTTCCGTGGTTTTCTTTATCGAAAGGAACCAAGGTGCATATGGTAGGATTGCTTCCGGAGGATACGGTAGAAAATGAAAAGCTTCCGCCCCTCATTTGGAGAAATCAACAGGGAGTGGGCTTTGTATATTCCATCAACGGAGATTATTTTACCGAAATTATCGGTTTGGGTATTTTGAGTGCAGTGGAAGCGGATGCCAACCCGGTAAGCCTTTATCCGGTGATTAATGCACAGAATATTTCTGTGGTGGATTTCCCGGGTTGCGCAGACGAAAATGATGAGCTGTTAAATGAATATTACAGCCGTGGCCAAAATGCCATTACCAGAGATATTTTGATGCCTAGTCTGATTTCTTTTCTGCGAAGAGGCGATTTTAAGCTTACCGCGTTTATGACCCCGCAAATGAACTACTATGACGAGATAGAGCCGGAAGGCAATACTGCTAAATTTATTCAGCAGCAGGCATATCAAAACTCCATAGAACTGGGACAGTCCTACGCATTGCATTTTGGCATAAAGCTACCTGCCAAAATGGAGCAGGACAAAGCATTTTATGAAGAATATTTTGATACCTATGAATTTGCCGCCCTTTATTATAACAAACCTATGATGATGAAAAATCAAATTCAAAAGGGTAATTTTGAGAATGTGGACACTTTGGTTGGTCCCATGGATTTGAGCGGTAAAATTGTTTATTTCCTGACCAATAAGGTGACGAAACAAACGGTCCTTTCCGATGGGGCCAACTATACCTACAAATCGGATCTGGAAATGCGAAGCATTCAAACAGCAATGGGATACTCCAATATGTTGTTTGATATGGGAGAGGTATTTTGGCCAAAGGAGGAAGAAGACAGATGGGAAAACCTGGCGGATACGCTTTTCAGCAATGCGCAAACCTATCTGGCACCGTTTTCCGCTTTTCAAAAAACCACGGTATCCGAATCGGACAGAAGAGTACGTGATTACCTGAACATTACTTATGCGGGAGAAAAAACGGAGGATGCGGTACGTTTTGAAACCATGGGAAATGTGGAGGATGTCTGGTTTGTGCTTCGCGTGCATAATCAGGAAATTGCGGAGATTACAGGTGGAGAATATACGCTCGTCGAAAAGGGTGTGTATTTGTTGCGCGTAACGGATCAAAGAACCAGTGTGAAGCTTCGTCCATGTGACGAAAATCAGAAGTTAACCTATAAATAACAGAGGGTACGGTATGAAAATATGTCTGATTGCGGAAGGCTGTTATCCATATGTGGTGGGTGGTGTGTCCGGTTGGATTCACAGTATGGTAAAGGCATTTCCAAATGTGGAATTTGTGATTCTTTCGATTGTAATTGATCGTAAGCAGGGTGGGAAATTTGCATACGAGCTGCCGGAAAATGTGACGCAGGTATACGAGGCTTATCTGGATGATTGTGACTGGCAAATCAATCATGAGGGACACAAGAAAAAAAGATTGTCGCAGAAACAATACCATGCGCTTCGTAGCCTGGTATTGGGAATTCAGATTGAGTGGGATGTTTTATTTGACTTATTCCAAAAGGAACGGATTTCGGTAGATGACCTGCTGATGGGAGAAGATTTCCTAAACGTTGTACGGGAGGTTTATGATATTCAGTTTTCGCAAATTGTTTTTTCCGACTTTTTGTGGACAATGCGTTCGATTTATAAACCCCTCTGTCTGATTTTACAGACAGAGATTCCCAAAGCGGATATTTACCACTGCGTTGCTACCGGGTATTCCGGAATTTTGGGTGGAATGGCTGCCTATATGTATCAAAGCGGTTTGATTATTTCGGAACACGGCATTTATACCCGCGAAAGAGAGGAAGAAATTTTAAAGGCGAAGTGGGTCCAGGGAATTTATAAAAATATATGGATTGATCAGTTTCGCAAAATGTCAAAGCTGGCATATGATCGTGCGGAAATTGTGACTTGTCTGTACGGACATGCGAAGGAACTTCAAATGGAATTGGGATGTCCGGAAGAAAAAATATGGATTACTCCAAACGGCATAGATGTGGATCGGTTCAAGAATATTCCGGGAAAACTTCCGGAGGATGAAGGATATATCAACATTGGAGCTGTGTTGCGTGTTACCCCCATTAAAGATTGTAAAACCATGTTGCGTGCATTTGCTTTTGCAAAGGAAAAAGTTGATAACCTAAGACTCTGGATGATGGGGCCTACAGATGAGGATGAAGAATATGCCGGAGAATGTTTTGATTTGGTGGAAACCATGCAGATTCGGGATGTAATTTTTACCGGAAGAATCAATGTGGCAGAATATATTGGCAGAATGGACTTTTCGATTTTAACCAGTATCAGTGAGGGACAACCCCTTACCATTTTGGAGAGTTTTGCAGCCCATGTGCCGGTAATTGCTACGGACGTAGGAAACTGTCGAGAATTGATTTATGGCAATGAGGATGATTATGGTACGGCAGGAATTCTCACCCATATTATGAATGTGCAGGAGATTGCGGATGCTATGAAAGAAATGGCTTCCAATACCGACAGGCGGTTGGCAATGGGTGTTTGCGGCTATAATCGGGCAGTAAACGGGTTCCGAATAGATCAGATGCGTGATAAATATCGTGAAATTTACAGACAGGTCGGAGAAAAATATGAAATAAAATGGCCTGAAGAAACATTTCGAATAAAGTAGGAAAAGGGAAAAATGGCTGGAATAGGTATCAGATTACACAGAATATTTTCGAAAAATACAGTTGCCACAGACTTGGTGGGGTTCGGTTACAGTACCATGGTGACCATAGCCCCAATGCTGTTGGTTATTACGACGGTTTTTTTGATGCAGTATTTCTTGGGCTTTTCCAAAGTGGGATATGCAGAGAGAGAATTGTATTCCTGTACGATTCTGTATATTTTTATCTTTGGTCTGTTGACGGCTTCTCCGTTTAATGCCGTATTGTCCAAGTATATGTCAGATGTTATTTATAATGAAACCTATGATGACATTATGCCCTGTTATTTTGTTGGTTTGTTTCTGAACCTTGGACTCAGTACCCTGCTTGGTATTCCCTTTTGTGTGCATGAATATCTCGTGGGAGAAGTGGCTCTGTATTATGTTTTTACAGGTTTTTGCGGATACATCAGTCTGGTGCTGGTTTTCTACTCTATGCTGTATCTTTCCATTTGCAAGGACTACAAGAAGATTTCCTACTACTTCTTTTTTGGCATGGTAGTGGCTTTTGTCTTGTCCTTGATATTGGTGAGACTGTTACGGTTTGCGGTAGGATATGCCATGCTGTTGTCACTTACCATTGGCTTCTTCCTGATCGCCTGTATGGAATTGGCCAAAGTAACCAGTTACTTTCGGTCCAATAGTGGAAAATACAAGGCTGTGTTATCTTATTTTAAGAAATATTGGCCGCTTGTTATTACGAATTTTATGTATATTCTGGGCTTATATGTGCATAACTTTGTGTTTTGGACCACGGATATGCGAATGATTGTGGTGAAAAGCTTTGTGTGTATGCAACCTTATGATATGGCTTCCTGCATTGCCATGTTTACCAATATTTCTGCCAGTGTTATTTTTATTACACGAGTGGAAATGCACTTTCATGAGCGATATAAAGCTTATTCCGAGGCGGTAATCGGTGGACGAGCCATGGATATCGATAATGCAAAGAAAAGAATGTTCCGTCAGCTTGCAGGCGAACTGATGAATCTGGTGCGCATACAGTTTATTGTAACGATTATTTTATTTATTTTCTGTGTATCCTTCCTGCCGGCCCTGGGCTTTGGTGGGCTGGTAATGAAGATATTCCCCTGTTTGGCTGCGGGATATTTTGTTTTGTTTGTTATGTATGCGGAAATTATTTTTTTGTATTATTTCAGTGATTTAAAGGGTGCTATGCAGACTGCCGTTCTGTTTTGTCTGGTGACGATTTTGGGTAGCTTTGTGGCGACCAAACTACCGGAAATCTGGTATGGTCTGGGTTTGTTTCTGGGAGCAATGACCGGTTGGACCGTGGCATATCTGAGACTTCGATACATTGAGAAGCATTTGGATGCGCACATTTTCTGTGTGGGTTCTATTATGGAAAAAGGTAAAGGGGAACGTCCGGGAAATAAGGTCTTTGACCGATATGAGGAAAAGAGGGGATAAAGAGTGGATACAGGTACATTTTTACGAATTTTCTTATGTGTGATTGGTATTATTTTAATGCTTGTGACGATTTCTGCATTGGCGCAAAAAAAGATTACAGAAAGCTCTTCATTAATGTGGGGGGCTGTGGCATTAATCTTTTTCGTGACGGGGGTATTAATCCGTCCGGTTATGTTGAAAGCATATTTAAGCAATGCAGCCATGGTGCTGATCGCCCTGGCAGTGATTTGTGTCCTGGCAGGAGCATTTGTTATTGCCATGAGAGTATCGGAACTCATAAAGAAAAATAATGAATTGGCGATTCGTTTTTCTCTGTTGCAAAGTGAATACGAGGAGCTCCGCACAAAACTGGATGCTATGGAAGCGACAAAAGAAGACTAAGGGAGATTTTACTTATGAAAAAAGCTTTATTTGTAATCAATACCCTTAGCAGAGCGGGCGCGGAAACAGCATTGCTGGAGTTGCTTCGCCGTTTGGAGGGCCGGGATTGGACCGTGGATTTGCTGGTTCTGACGGGGATTGGAGAGATGCGGGGAGAAATTCCCGGATGGGTTACCCTGAAAAATAAGGATTTGATTGAGGTTTCTGTTTTAAGCGAGGAAGGCCGAACAGAACTAAAGAAGGTGGTGGGAAAAGCATTGTCTTCCCACAGGACCGGATTGCGCCTATTCCCCTATATGTTTAAAAATGCCATGGCCATGATGGGACGTGGCAAGATTTTACCGGACAAACTGTTATGGAGGGTTCTTTCCGACGGAATGGGAGATATGGACGAAACCTATGATTTGGCGGTGGCATATCTGGAAGGAGGATCCACATATTACGTGGCAGATCATGTACAAGCCAAGAAGAAAGTAGCCTTTGTACATGTGGATTATGCGAAGGCGGGTTATACCAAAGGACTGGATCTGGATTGCTATTCAAAATTTGACCGAATTTATGCAATTTCCATGGAAGTTCGGGAAAGCTTCCTGGAAATCTATCCGGAGTACATATCCAAAACGGGAGTGTTTCAAAATCTTTTGGGACGGGAACATATTTTAAATATGGCGGACGGCCCCGGAGGCTTTACAGACTCTTTTGATGGTGTTCGAATCCTTACAATCGGACGATTGACGGCGCAAAAGGCATTGGAAGTGTCCGTTCAGGCTATGAAGTTTTTGAAGGATCGCGGAATCAAGGCCAGATGGTATGTGTTGGGAGAAGGAGAACAGAGAAATTCACTTCAGAGGTTGATTCAAAATCTGGGTCTTACGGAAGATTTTCTTTTATTGGGTGCGGTGAATAATCCATATCCTTATTTGAAACAAACAGACCTTTATGTCCACGCCTCCAAATTTGAGGGCAAAAGTATTGCCATCCAGGAAGCACAAATCCTGGGATGTCCTATTCTGGTATCCGACTGTAGCGGAAACAGGGAACAGGTAGTGGATGGAATCGACGGAAGAATGTGCGCATTTACGGCAAAAGATGTGGCGGATAAGATAGAGGAAATGCTTCAACAGAAGGAACGTTGCATTGCATTTGGAAAGGCGGCTTCAGAAAAAATGCAAAAAGATTGTTCCGGGGAGGAATTGATTCGGGAGCTATTGAGTTGATAGGAAGAACAGTATGAAAGAGAAAAGGAAAGAACTGCTGATTATTATCCCTGCCTATAACGAAGAACAGAATATCGGCAAGCTGTTTGAGAACCTTCAGGCAGCAGGTGTTCGGGAATACGCGGATCTTCTGGTAATAAACGATGCCTCCAAAGATAATACGGCAAAGGTTTGCAGGGAATATGGAGTGCATTTGGTGACCCATGTTTATAATTTGGGCTATGGATGCGGACTGCAGTCCGGCTATATGTATGGGTTAAAGTACGGGTATCGTTATATTATTCAAATGGATGCAGACGGACAGCATGATGTGAGTAATGTATCCGGGATTTATGCGGAATTGGTGGAAAGCGAACAAAGGGGAAAGCCCATTGATTTGGTGCTCGGTTCCCGATTCGTGAAGGGGGCACCCGGGTATCCCACGACCCTGCTAAAATCCATTGCTTATACCTTGTTCCGCTTTTTGATTTGGCTGGGGACGGGACAGAAGATTATGGATCCAACAACCGGTCTCCAGGGGCTTAGCCGAAAAGCCTTTTGTTTTTATGCAGGATATAATCATTTCGATGATAAATATCCGGATGCCAATATGATTATGCAAATGGTCCTATTGGGTTTTCGGGTAAAGGAAATCCCTGCGCTGATGCACACTCGAACCGTAGGCGTCAGTATGCATTCCGGGATAAAGCCGGCTATTTATATGTTCCGTATGATGTTTTCTATCATTGCGGTTTGGATACGAATCAAGCTATTTCGGGTTGATGTGGAGGCGGTACATGTTCTTTTGGGAAATCGGGAAGAAACTGAATAATTCCAATCCGGTTGTAACCAAGACATTTGAGGAACTGCCGGTAAGGTTGGACAACCCGGGACGGGGATGGTATCGTATTGTGTATTTCCTGGCGGATCAGGACCCGACGGAGAAATTGCATGAATACAATTATTACCGTACCGAGCGGCTGGAACTGGCAGTGATTAACATCGGCGCCTACAAAGAGGGGGAATTGCCCCAAAAGGCACTTACGAATATTCGACAGATATTGGATAATTACCGACAGCAGGATATCGATCTGATTCTTCGGGTGGTATACGATCACGAAGGAAAGGCCATGGAAAAAGAACCCTTTTTCTTTGCTACGGTGAGACGTCAGACCGAACAAATTGCAGAGCTGGTAAAGGAATATGCTGAAGGGATTTTTTTGTATCAGGGTCTTATGATTGGAAACTGGGGAGAAATGCATACCTCCCGCTTTCTTCAGGAGGCAAATCTTCGACTTCTTGCAGATTGCTTCTATGGAATTGTGGGTACTTCTGTGTATACTGCTGTCCGGACACCCAAATTATGGCGATTACTGGTTCCCGAAAAGGCTTTTTCAGAAGGAGACTACCTGAATACCTTGGGCTTGTTTGATGACGGAATATTTGGTTCTATGAACCATTTGGGGACTTTTGGAACAGAGAAAAGAGAGTCTGTCGGTTGGGAAAAGGCCTGGAGTGGGGAAGAGGAACTGGATTTTATAGAGAACACTGCCCGGAAAGTTCCATTTGGCGGAGAGGTTATATTTCCAAAGGATCGGGAAGAAGTTTCGGTATGCGAAGCGGTTGAACAATTTCGAAAAATGGGAGTTACATACTTAAATCAAAACTATGATACCAGGCTTTTGGAACATTGGGAGAAACAGAAATGGACACAAAAGGATGCCTGGTTTGGACATAGTGGACTGGAATATTTGGGCGCACATTTAGGATATCGTTTTTGGCTTAAGGAGGCCAATGCTCGAGGGGATGCACACAGTGGAGTGGTGAAAATTTGCGTAAAGTTGGAAAATCTCGGATTTGCCGGTGTGTATCAAAAGGTGGATGTTTTTTTGGAGTGGGAGACAGCAGACCATTGCCGGAAACACAAATGTATTTTGGAGGATTTAAGAGCCTTCAACGGACAAACGGAAATGCAAGCGGAAACGGAGATTGGAGAATTTGAAAACCTTTCTCTGTTTTTGGAGCAAAGGGATGGCAAAAGAATATTTCTTGCCAATGCTTCCGATGAAAAGGGAAGCGTACTTTTGTGGAAAAAGGAAGAGATTTTCAAAAAATCGTGAGGATAACATATGAGTATTGATTTTGTAATCATGTGGGTGGATGGCTCCGACCCCAATTGGTTGGCAGAGAAAAGAAAATATACCAAATCAACGGATTTGGACGATAGACCTGAGCGGTATAGGGATTGGGACTTGTTGCGGTTTTGGTTCCGCGGTGTGGAACAGTTTGCTCCGTGGGTTCGAAAGATTCATTTTGTGACCTGGGGACATATTCCGGAGTGGTTGAATCGGGACAATCCAAAGCTGCAAATCGTGGTCCATGAGCAAATCATTCCCAAGGAAAAATTGCCGTTATTCAACAGTTCTTCCATTGAATGCTTTTTACACAGGATTCCGGATTTGGCGGATCAGTTTGTATTTTTTAATGATGATTTTTTCGTGATTGACACCATAAAGCCGGAAGTTTTTTTTCAAAAGGAGAAGCCTGTGGATATGCTGGCTTTCCAGCCGGTGGTAGCCAATCCGGGGAATCCGGTTATGAGTTCGATTTTTATGAACAATTCTCTGATTCTTTGTAAGCATTTTGACAAGAGAAAGATGGTGAAGGAGCATCCGGGGGATTACTTCCACATCGGTTATCCACCCTTATATTTCTTTTATAATTTATTGGAACTGTGTTTTCCTTTATATACCGGGTTTTATACGGTACATGGACCGTCACCTTTTCTAAAATCAACCTTTGAAACCGTTTGGAGAGAGGAAGAGGAGACGTTGGAAACTTCCACCCGGAATCGGTTTCGAAGCAAAGAGGATTTAACGCAGTATTTATTCCGGGAGTGGCAGAAACTTTCCGGAAACTTTGTACCAAAAAATATATTGAAATACCAAAAATACTTTGAGGTTGGAGAGGATAACCGGGAGCTTGTGGAAACCATTCGAAAGCAAAAGCACAGAATGATTTGTATAAACGATACGGGAAGATTCCAAAACCAGGAAGCGGTACGTGCAGAATTACAACAGGCATTTCTGACGATTTTACCGAAGCCGTCCACCTTTGAGTGCTGACAAGCTACGAGGCTGCCTGCGTTCATGAGCAGGAACGAAGCGGACCGGGAATATCCACTTTACAAATAACAAAAAGGAGGGAAATGCAAGTGGAAAAGAGCAGAACAGAACATTCCATGCAAAATATTATCGTTGCTATCTGCGCCAGAATGCTTGCGATTCTTTCCGGCTTTTTTGTTCGAGTGATTTTTACGCATACCCTCAGCCAGGAATATGTGGGGATCAACGGTCTGTTTTCCGATATTATCAGTGTTTTGGCCTTGTCAGAGCTTGGAATCGGGACGGCAATCACATTTACGCTATATAAGCCGATTGCTGAGAAGGACGTGGAAAAACAGAAGTCCATTATGAAGCTTTACCAGAGATTTTATTATATGGTGGCCGGAATCGTATTGGTTGCGGGTCTTAGTATTATTCCGTTTATGAATATTTTGGTAAAAGATCATGAAAAAATAGACCATTTGATTTTGATTTATTTGATGTACCTGTTCAGCTCGGTAAGTTCTTATTTTATGATTTATAAGAAAACCCTGATCGATGCACATCAGCTTAGCTATATCGGTGTTTTGTATCATACGATCTGGCTTTTGCTTCAATACGTGTGCCAGGCTGTGATTTTGCTGGTGACAAAGAACTTTATTTTATATCTTAGCGTTTTGATATTCTGTACGCTGGCCAACAATTATATGATATCCCGGAAAGCAGATAGATTATATCCCTTTCTGAATGACAAAAATGTTCAGAACCTGTCGAAGGAGGAGAAGAGCGGAATTTTTACCCATATCCGCGCCATGCTCATGCATAAGGTTGGAAATGTGCTGGTAAACAATACCGATAATTTGCTGCTTTCTTCTATCGTGGGCACCATTAGTGTTGGATGCTATTCCAACTATTATCTGGTGATTGGCTCGGTAAGACAGGTCTTGGAGCAGTGCTTTCAGGGGATTGCGGCAAGCGTTGGGAATTTGGGAGCCACCGAAAATAAGGAACGTGTGAAAAAGGTCTTTCTATGCACCTTCTTTTTGGGACAATGGATTTACGGAATGGTGACAATCGCCATGTTTGAAGTCCTGAATTCCTTTATTGGGAAAAGTTTTGGGCAAACCTATGTGTTCGATCGAACGATTACCTTGATTTTGTGCGTCAATTTTTATCTGTTGGGCATGCGGCAGGCTACGTTAGTGTTTCGGGATTCCCTGGGATTGTTTCATTACGACCGTTATAAATCCATCGTGGAAGCAATTATTAATTTGGCGGTTTCTATCCTGCTGGGACAGCTTTGGGGTGTTGTGGGTATCTTTTTGGGAACTTTAATCAGTATGGTCACTACCTCTTTGTGGGTGGAACCCTATATGCTGTACAAGCATAAATTAAAGGAGTCCGGATGGGACTATTGTTATCGATTCCTGTTTTATTCTGTTGTTACCGGTGTCTTGTGGCTTTTGGAGGACCGAATCTGCGCACGGATTGTATCGGACTCCTGGGGTGGGATGATAATACGTGCGTTTCTGTGTTTACTTATCACAAATCTGGTTTATTTCCTGTTGTATCACAGAACCTTTGAATTTCAATTCTTAATGACAAAGGCTGGGAAAATCCTTCGGAAGAAACTGGAAAATAAGGGAAAGATAAGAAGTGATTTTAGCGAGGAAGAAGAAGCGGTTTTAACACGGTTAAAAGAGGCACTTACCGAATCCCGAGAGAGTGGGGAAGGATTACCGGCCTCACTGGATTACAGAAAGATTCAAAATCTTATTGGTGCACATCGTATCGGTGCTTTTTTCTATCGGGAGAATATGGATTATCCCGTTGAAATGCAAAGACAAATTACGACGGACGCCACGCAGACGGTCCTTCAAAATTACCGCCTTTTGATGTTGGACAAATACCTCTATGGAGCTTTTCGAAAAGAGAAGATAGATGTGGTTTTCCTAAAGGGTGTGACCACGGGAAATTTTTATCCCACACCGGAGCTTCGAAAAACCGGGGATGTGGATATGTTGCTTTTGGATAAAGGGCAGTCCGATAAAGCGGCAAATGTTCTGAAAGGGCTGGGATTTGCCGTAAAGAAGGATCAGGACGCATTGCATCATATTGTTTTTGAGGCCGGAGAAGGGATTGACATTGAACTTCATCTTCAGCTGGCGGAACCTTTTGACAATCGTGAAATGAATGACTTTTTGCAGGAAGTTCAGGAAAAATGTCATGAGAACGTGGTGAAAGAAGATATTTTGGGAGTGGAGCTACCGGTTTTATCGGATGGATATCATGCATATGAACTGTTGTTACATATGTTGCAGCATTTCCTGCGCTCCGGATTCGGAATAAAACTATTGTGTGATTGGGTGGTCTTTTGGAATCGCCCTGTAGACGAAAAAGAAAAAGAAAAATTCATGAATCTGGTAAATGCTTCGCGAATCAAAGGTTTTTCGGATATGATTACGCTTGTCTGTTGCGATTATCTGGGACTAAGGCGGGAGCAGGTGGAGTGGATGAATCTTCCGGAATATAATACGAGGCATTTCCTGAGGGAGGTGCTGGATGCAGAGGAATTCGGAAAATCTTCCCGAAATCGTATGGTGGCACTTCGCGGAGATACTATGGTGGACTACTGGAGGGAGTTTCATCATCAAATGCATTTGAATTTCCCTAGAGCAGGAAAGTGGGTTCTTCTTTGGCCGGTGCTTTGGGGAATTACATTTGTTCGATTTGTGAACAACAATAAGAAGATACGCAAAATTTCCTTTTGGGCGATTATGGAAAATGCAGGTCAACGCGGAAGGATTTTAAAAGACATTCACCTGTTTAAGGGATAAGGCATGGAGGGGGAGCTATGAAGATTCGCAATACATATTCCTTGCAGACATTTGGAGAGCATCATTTTATCGTAAGGAATGACGGAAAAAAGGTTTTGCATTCCGTGAATGAGACAGGGGCACTGCTTTGGAACCGACTGAGCTCGGGAGCGGAATTTGAGGATTTGATGCAGGAGATATTGAGGGAGTATGCAGTAGAGGAACAGGAACTGGTTGAGGATATTCAGAATTTTTTGGATATGTTGGAAACGATAGGAGCATTGGAAAGATGACAGAACCCATATACCACATTTTATTGGTAGACGATGATACAGAGGTATTGGAACTAAATCGCCGTTTTTTTCAACAAAAAGGTTTTGAAGTCAGTATGGCAAAGGATCCGGAGCAAGCTTTTCGGATATTGGAAAAAGAGAAGGTTCATTGCATTGTTTTGGACGTTATGATGCCGGGAATGGATGGGTTTGAGGCATTTGACAGCTTTCGAAAGCGCACGGAGGCACCGATTCTTTTTTTGACTGCAAGGACGGATGAACAGGATCGCATTCGGGGATTATTGCTGGGGGCAGATGACTATATTACCAAGCCCTACAGTTTGGAAGAATTGTCCCTTCGAATTTTGATTAACATCCGAAAGTCTTTGAGACAGGAAAAGAATGAGAACCTCCTGGAGTTCCCGCCCTTGTCCATTGACCTGGTGTCTCATAAAGTTTTTTGCAGTGGGCAGGAATTGTTCTTATCCAATCGGGAATATGAATTTTTGGTTCTGTTGGTCAGCCACGCGGGCCGGGAGCTTTCCTTTGAAACGATTGGTGAGGAGTTGTTTCATAGTGCCACCGCCTCCGACCGAAAAAATATTATGGTGACGGCCAGCCGCCTTCGTAAGAAATTGGAAGGCAATGTGGGAGCAGAGAAAATGATCGAGACCGTTTGGGGAAAGGGTTATATTTTCCGGGCATAAGGAAATGCGGGGATTAATATGGAAAAGAAAAAGTATGAAAAGCCACGAATCAGCCGGGAACAACTGGAGCAGCAGTTACTGGAAGCCAATGAATCGCTATTGGAGGCAAATCGACTGCTTCAAAAAGAGGAAGAAAACAGGACGGAGTTTTTGTCGAATTTATCCCATGATTTGCGTTCTCCGCTTTCGGCGGTTATGAATTCGGTTGAATGTTTGAAAGCCGGAAATACTACCCCACAGGAGGAAGCGGAAATACTCAATCTTATGAGCAGAAGACTGCAAAATATGCAGACACTGATAAATGATATTTTTCTTTTGACTAAGATTGAGGGCGCAACGATTTCCCTTCACATGGAAGAGGTGGATTTGGGAATGTTTTTGGAAGAGTTCTTTTATTCCTGTGAAGCGGATGAAAAATATGAAGAGCGGGAATTGAGATTATGTATACCGGAGAATTTCTCGGTCCGTGTAAAAATTGATCCGCAGCAGATGACCAGGGTATTGGATAATTTGTTTGACAATGCCAGGAAATATTCCGGCGCCGGGGCAACGATTCGACTGGAGGCTGCAAAGTCAGACTGCGATGGAAAGGTTACCATTCTCGTTCGGGACACCGGTATCGGCATTGCCAAAGAGGATTTGGAACGGATATTTGAACGTTCTTTTCGTGTGACCAAGGCAAGGACGGCGACAGATACCGGAAGCGGTTTTGGTTTGGCAATTGCAAAAGGAATTGTGGAAATGCAGGATGGTAAAATTATCTGTGAGAGCGAACTTGGAGTCGGAAGCAGTTTTTTTGTGGAATTACCCACTGTAAAATAAATTCTTACATTGTTGTTAGAAAGCTTGCAAGAAGAAAGTGAACCACATATAATGAAATTAATTTTTTGAATAGAGAGGAGTTTGCAAATGAAAAAATATGTAAAACCTATGATTTTGGCAAATGAAGAATTGGCAGAAGGCGTTTTCGCAGCCAGCGGATGTATGAAAGCAATGTTGGAATATAGTAGAGTTGATGGAGATAATACGCATCGTTACGGAATTCATTATTTCCACAGAGCACATATGGATCACTGTGCTACCGGTGCTATTATTTCTTTGAAGTTTTCTGCACCAATTCTTGTGTCAGACAGTAACGGTTACAGAATTTCCGGAGACGGTACCGATTTTCTTACAATTTATGTAGACAATGAACTTCATTCAGACGGTGATTGCCAGACGACCTTTAACCTGGTATTTAAGCCCGTGGGAGAAGCTCCTGTTTCCCTTTTAAGTATTTCTGCAGATGATACCGGCACCATTGTTGACGACCATATTAAATTGAACTAGTTATCAGAAAACCAAGTGCATAAACGCATTTGGTTTTTCTTTTTGTCTATTTTGGGGAAATGTGTTAGTATAAAATGGATATTAGGAAATCAGAGGGTGGGAGATGCTTCGAAAGTTCAATTTCTACATCAATCGAATAAAGGCCGGTCGTCTGCAGGAAATACAAAGACAAACCAAGTGGATTTATACGTATGTCCGCAAGTACTGGGGGATTATGATCTTTTATACACTTCTTGGATTTGTGGGGACCGGAGTGGCGCTTCTAACCAGCTGGTATTCCAAGAATATGGTGGATATTATTACGGGTCATCAGACGGGAGAAGTGGTAAAGACCTTTCTCATAATGATTTCCCTGGCAGTTGGTACCATGATTGTGAACCAGATTTCCGATTATGTGGCCGGATATGTCAGCATGAAGGTGGATGCGGAAATCAAAGCCGATATTTTTGAAAAAATACTGGTGACGGATTGGGAGTCTTTGACCAACTACCATACCGGGGATCTTCTTAACAGGTGGAGCTTTGATGCCTCCAATATATCTTCCGGCGTGTTGAGCTTTATTCCCAGTCTTCTCATTAATTTGTTTCATTTTTGTGCTGCTTTTGCCATGGTTTTGGTGAACGACTGGACATTCGCGGCGTTTGCCTTTCTGGGAATGCCGGTGAGTCTTGCACTGTCCAAGACACTAATGAAGAGAATGGTCAATAACAACAAGCGAAGCGCGGCCATGGGAGCGAAAATGTCCGGATTTAACCAGGAAACCTTTTCGAATGTACAGACGATAAAAGCTTTCTCGCTGATTCATTTATATGTGGAACGATTAAAGCAGCTGCAAAACGAATATATCACGATGCGACTGGATTTTCGTAAGATGTCCATTTGGTCATCGCTTCTACTTTCTACCGTGGGAATGGTGGTTTCCTATTTTGCCTATGGATGGGGAATATACCGTGTATGGACAGGAGCAATTACCTACGGCTCCATGACTATGTTTCTGGGATTGTCCGGGAACCTGACTTCTACTTTGAATACATTGACCGGTTTTATTCCGTCGGCCATATCGTTGACCACATCTGCAGGTCGTCTGATGGACATTTTAGAAATGCCTCGGGAAGATTACAGTAAAGAGACACAGGCAGATGCGTTTTTGGAACAGACCCAAAACAAAGGAATCAGCTTGTATATGGAGCATGTATCCTATCGTTATCACTCCGGCACAGAGGTGTTTCGGGATGCCTCCCTGGAGGCACATCCCCATGAAATCATTGCCTTGGTGGGACCTTCCGGAGAAGGCAAAACTACCATGCTCCGTTTACTGTTATCGCTGATGAAGCCTCAGGAAGGCGCAGGGTATTTGTGCACGGGAGAAGAAAAGCCGGATAAGGGAGGAGAAAACATGGAAATGTCACCCTCAACCCGTAAACTGTTTGCTTACGTGCCACAGGGCAATACCATGTTCTCCGGTACCATAGCAGAAAATATGCGGAATGTAAAACCGGATGCAACAGACGAAGAAATAAGAGAATGTTTGCAATTAGCTTGTGCATGGGAATTTATAGAAAAATTGCCTTTGGGGATTCAGAGTGAAATAAAAGAACGAGGAGGCGGTTTCTCGGAAGGACAGGCACAGCGTTTGTCGATAGCCAGAGCTTTACTTCGAAAGGCCCCGATTTTGCTTTTGGATGAAGCCACATCCGCGTTGGATGTAGCCACCGAGAGAAGGGTTTTGAATAATATTATGGAAGACCGATATCCAAGAACCTGCATTGTTACGACCCACAGACCTACGGTGTTAAGCGCCTGTACCAGAGTTTATGGAATTCGTGAGAAGAAATGTATTGTACTTGAACAGGAAGAAATCAAAAAAATGGTGGATGAGTTCTAGTTTATAACAGTGTCTGATCTATTTTTTGCTTTATAACTTCACAAGCCTTTGGACTTTTGGTGCAGTTTAATTTACACACCAAAACTTCAGAGGCTATTTTTTCGGTCAAAGAGAGGGTGCGGTCAAATTGTTCCTGTGTCCAATTGGGAGAAATCAGTCGCTGATTTACCTGAAGAATTCGCTGATCCTTGGAAAGCTCTACGATAGAATCTTCCAAGGCACGTTGTAACAAAATGATGCCTCCCAAAGGGAAGCATTTGGTCGTATAGATTCCGGAGGTTCCGCACCAGGGGGTTCCGAAAACGGTAGGTTGGTCGTTCTGAAAACCCAGTAGGTTTAAATCGCCGTTTAATACGGGAGTGTTACAGAGTTCCTTCCATAGCATAACATGGGTAGACTTGCCCATACCGGAATGCCCCGAAAAAAGCCATGCCCGATCCTTATAAAGAATTGATGCGGAATGCAGCATGATGAGATCATGCTTTAGTGCTAAATACAAAAAGGCATAGCGAATGCCATAAAACAACTCCTCCTGAAGGATGGAATTTACGGGCGGTTCACAAAATAAACTACAAACGGAAGCGTCTTTTGAAATTTCCATTTCCCGGAATTGTTTGTTTACAGGGAATTGAAGACGAAAGGACATGTCATTTTCATAAATATCCAATTGTTGGTTGCGAAGAATCAGAGTGCTTCCGATCGGATCCCCGGGATGTTTCATTTCCACACGAAGAAGCAGGTCCGGATTTTGAAGTGGAGATTCCTTCGCAAAATCATACAAGGAGGAGCAGAAAGCATCCTTCGGACCATCCAAACGAAGAAGAAGGCCTGCAATTGATATGGACAGAGAGGTGTGGGATGGGGCAATGAGGGAATCGGAAAGAATCAGGTTTTTACAAATCAAATCCCGAAGGAGAATGTGAATATCTGTTCGAACTTCCAAGATTTCTTCCGGTGGAATATCGTAATATGCAATGCAGGAATCAATGACTTCTTCTTCAGAGCAGTCTTTTGCCAATAAGTCCCAGATATATGCCACGGTTTCATTGATGGAAACACCGCGCAATTGATTGGCAATTTCCTGACCATAGGGAAGTAAATAATTTTGACCATGAATGATACGCTGAATAACCTGTGGATTTCTATGCATGGAATTCTCCTTGAAAATGTGTTCTTTTCTGAAATGTTGCCCAACTCATTATAGCATTTTGGTCAAAAAAATGCTATAAAGTTTATAGGAAGAAAGGGGGTACGGTATGAATCAGACGAAAAATCCGGAGGATTTGCTTCGAGCCGGAGAGACGATACAGTTTGCACCCACCGGCTTTAGTATGTATCCTTTTTTAAATCCCCAAAAAGGGGACCAGGTTATTGTGGAACCCGTAGATCCCGGTATGATAAAACGTGGAGATGTGGTTTTGTACAGGCGCCCGGGGGAAGTGGGACATGTGGATGCCAATGGCTTTGAAATGGGGATACTGGTGCTTCACAGAGTCTGGAAAATTGAAAAGAATTCGTTTTATTTTGTGGGAGACAATCAACAGAAGATAGAGGGCCCTGTTGCTCCAAAGCAGATTGTGGGAAGAATGTGTGCAACAGTTCGAGGAGGAAAGGAACAATCGGTGGATGCACCCGGATATGCATTAAAGGCGAAAATATGGCTATATCTAAGACCTTTTCGTGGTTCGATTTCACGTTTCGTAGCAAAAATAAAAAAGAGCATAAAATAAAGCCTTTCAAAACTTCCATATCGGGTGGAACTTTGAAGGGCTTTTTTATAGGATTCCTTCCCCGTCGAATAAAGGGATAAAGCTTTCCTTGGCGGTTTCGCCCTCCTGGATAAATCCATTTTCGATGCCCAGTCGGGTAGCGAAGGAAAGAATTTTTTCGTATTCCGAAGGAGTCAACCGCTGCAGTAGCTGGGGATATAATGACACAGGTGTCACATTGTCTGTCTCGCTCAAATGCTCCATGGGAGTATATTGATTCATGATACTGATATAGATTTGGTTATGGTAGGTTTCATATAGATAACGAAGCACTTTCTTGGTGTCCTTTGACTGTCCGGGCAGGCATAGGTGTCGTACGATGACGCCTTTTTGCATCAGTTCGTCTGTGTCAAAAACCGGTTCTCCAACCTGACGAAACATTTCTGCAATAGCGACAGAGGCAACCGAAAAATAATTGGGAGCATGGGACAATTTCTCGGATAAGGTTTCCGACACATATTTGAAATCCGGAAGATAAATGTCGATGAGACCCTCCAGATAGCGTAAGCTGTCTACCGATTCATAACTGCCGGTATTATACACGAAAGGGAGGGGAAAGCCTTCCTTTTTTGCTGCGTGTATTGCGGTGGCAATTTGGGGCAGATAATGAGTGGGAGTTACCAGGTTAATATTGTGGGCACCTTGTGCCAAAAGCCGGTCAAACAGAGAGCGAAGCTTCTCGGAAGAGACGGGGTAGCCGTGTTTTGCAAGGGCAATATTGTGATTCTGGCAAAAGACACACTTAAGGTTACAGCCGCTGAAAAAAATCGCACCGGAACCCTTGGTACCGCTGATGCAGGGTTCTTCCCAAAAGTGAAGGGCAGCTCTGGCGGAAAAGATTTGTGCCGGAGAGGAACAGAAGCCGTTTTGGTTATGAATGCGGTCGGCCTTACAGTTTCTGGGGCAGATTGTGCAGTTTTTCATTTGGGCTTGCACCCAATCTTCGGTATAGATTGCTGTTTCCATGGATACCTCTCCGATGACATGCGTGTCATAAAATACAAAGACCGTACACGTGAACGAAACTCCACCCGGCACCCTTACGGCACATGGAAAATTCTACTTAGTGCTGCTTTGTTCCCAACCTGACACGGTTCGTAGACATCCATTGCGCAAGACCGAATTTCATCATTCCATCCACAATGTACGGCTTTTTTAGTTTATAGGTTTCCCTCCGGTTTGTCAAGAATAATATTTGCCTTCCTGGCTTCTTTCTCGGCTTTGTTCCGGATACGTAAATCGGTAAAGAATTCTTTTAAAATATCGCTGCATTCCTGTTCCAGAACGCCCTTTACGGTATCCACCTGGTGATTAAATTCCTTCATGTCCAAAATATTCAGAATGGAGCCGGCGCAGCCAGCTTTCGGGTTCATGCAGCCCATGACGACCTGGGGAATGCGCGCCTGAACAATAGCGCCGGCGCACATTTGGCATGGTTCCAAGGTGACATAGAGGGTGCACTCTTCCAGTCGCCAGTCGCCAATCACCTTGCTGGCCTTTTTGATGGCTGTGATTTCTGCGTGAGAAAGGGTGCTTTTGTCTGTGTTTCTGCGATTGTACCCCCGACCGATAATTTTTCCCTGGTGGACAATGACGCAGCCGATGGGAACCTCCCCTAATTTAAGCGCTTTTCTGGCCTGCTTTAAGGCTTCCCGCATATAGTGGTCCTGAATACTGGTAATCCTTGCCATAGAAGTTTCCTTTCTGAAAAACCGGTAGCATTCTTGCTTATTCCGATATTTGGAATTATACTCTTTTGGTAAGAGAGTGTAAAGCGCAGACACAGAGGAGAATTTGCTACGGTGTCTGTTGATATAGGAAAGAGGAAACGGGAATGAAGTTCTTGGGATTGCAAAAAACAACATTATTGGATTATCCGGGACATGTGGCGGCAACGGTTTTTACCGGCGGCTGTAATTTCCGATGTCCTTTTTGCCAAAATGGGGAGCTGGTTTTCCCCAAAGAAACTGCAGAGTGGATGGAGGAAGAAGAAATTCTGGAATTCCTGAAAAAGAGGAAGGGGATTTTGGATGGTCTGTGTATTACCGGCGGAGAACCTACCTTGCAGGAAGGGTTGATGGATTTTATCTGTGAGGTAAAGAAACTGGACTATTTGGTGAAGTTAGATACAAACGGATATCGTCCGGATGTTTTGGAGGCACTTCTCAAAGCAGACTTGCTGGATTATGTAGCCATGGATATCAAAGGATCCCCGACAAAATATCCGAAAGCCTGCGGTCTAAATGCGCTGGAATTTGAAAAAATTCAGAAAAGTGTAGCCCTTTTAAAAGAAGGGAATATCGATTATGAATTTCGAACCACGGTGGTAAAGGAGCTTCACGAGGAGAAGGATTTTGAGGAAATCGGCCGATGGTTATGGGGAGCACCCCAATATTATCTGCAATGCTTTCGGGACAGCGAATTCGTACTTCAAAAAGGGCTGCAGGCTTTTTCCTACGAAGACCTGGAACGCATGGCCGGGATTTGCCGAAAGTATGTGCCGGAGGTGGGAATACGCGGCATAGACGAGGGATAAACACACCCGAGTTCGACAGGCCCTCTTCGTAGAAAGCAGTCTGCAAGCTTTTTGTTTGCGAAGAAGAATCAGAGCACGTTATTTGGCAGAGTAGAAAGTTCTTTTCCTGCCATGAAATCGGTGGCATTTTGTAATGTGGTATCCGCAATGTTTTTCAGAGCTTCCTTGGTAAAAAAGCCCTGATGGGAGGTAATCATCACATTGGGGAAGGATAGAAGTCTGGCGGTAGTGGAGTTTTCCAGGATTTCCTCGGAACGATCCTCGAAAACGTTTTTGGATTCTTCCTCATATACGTCTAAACCTACGCCGGCAAATTTATGCATACGGATTCCTTCAATCAGGTCTTCCGTTTTTACCAGGGCGCCCCGGGAGGTATTTACCAATATGACACCGTCCTTCATTTTGCGAATCGATTCGATATTTACCATGTGATAGGTGCTGTCCATGAGAGGGCAGTGAAGAGATATCAAATCGGCATTGGCCAGTACTTCATCCAGGGAGACATATTCCACGATATCCTTGAGAGAAGGGTTTTCATACACATCGTAAGCCAGAACACGCATGCCGAAGCCTTTGCAAATCCGACACATGGCCGCGCCGATTTTACCGGTACCGATGATGCCGGCGGTTTTTTGGTGGAAATTAAAGCCCATAAGACCACTGAGGCTGAAATCGTTCTCGCGGACCTTATTATAGGCTTTATATAATCGACGGTTACAGGCCAGAGCAAGGGCCATGGCATGTTCGGCTACCGCTTCGGGAGAATATCCCGGAACACGCAAAACCCCAAATCCCAGCTCCTTGGCTTTCTTAAGGTCTACATTGTTGAAACCGGCGCAGCGAAGTAAAATCAGGGAAACTCCTTTCGAATGAAGCACATCCAAAGTGTCGGCACAGATGTCGGAGCTTACGAATGCGCAGACCGCGTCATAGCCCTTGGCAAGGGAGGCGGTTCGGGGATCCAGATCCGGTTTGATAAAGTCAATGGAGATATCCTTAAAGTCTTTTTTTGCGGCTTCAAAGGATTCTTCGTCATAAGTTTTTGCATCATAGAATAAGATTTTCATGGTGATCTTTCCTTTTATTTTTCATACGAAACACAATATTCGGGACGAAAATGCTACTACTTGCCAGTTCCCGAAAAACAAGATAAAATAATGCTTTAGACGTTGGTTTGTCTGCTTCTATTATAGCCTTTCCGTGCTCTACTTACAAGAAATGAGGCCGGAGAAACCAAGTATATTTTACGGAATGCGAGTGAGAAAATGAACGATTTTAAACAAGGAATAAAGGACGGTATCCCTATAGCGTTGGGGTATTTGGCAGTAAGCTTTAGTGTAGGCATTATGGTAATTGCATCGGGTCTTAACTGGTTCCAGGGGGCGGTTATGAGCCTTAGCAACGTAACCAGTGCAGGGCAGTTCGCGGGAATTCAGGTGATTGCCGCCGGCGGTACCATATTGGAATTAATCCTTACCCAGGTGATTATTAACTTGCGTTATGCGCTTATGAGTCTTTCTTTATCCCAAAAGCTGGATGAATCCGTTACCCTTTGGCAGCGCCTTGTGATTGCGTTTGCAAATACGGATGAAATATTTGCGGTGGCAATGGCACACCAAAAAAGTGTAACCTTTCGGTATATGCTGGGACTTCAGAGCCTGCCGATTCTTGGTTGGGTTATTGGTACGATTTTAGGGGCGGTGGCTTGCAATCTAATGCCTTCTTCCTTAAGCATTGCCATGAATGTTATGCTGTACGGTATGTTTATCGCAATCGTGGTACCGGTAGCCAAGGAAAAGTGTCCGGTGTTGATTGCCGCGGCGTTGTCTGTCGGACTTAGCTGTCTGTTTTATTATATCCCGATTTTAAAGAGTGTATCCACGGGAATGTCTATTATTATTTGCACCGTTGTGGCGGCCGGTGTTTGCGCGGCATTGTTTCCGGTGGAAAAGCAGGAGGGGGAGGAATAATGGTTTACTTTTATATTTTCATTATGGCGATTGTAACCTACCTGATTCGAATGATTCCCCTG
>DCGY01000096.1:0-12056 GCA_002314715.1 Lachnospiraceae bacterium UBA1766
AGTCTAACTTTTTGGGGTCACCTCATTATGAATATTGTACTTATTTTTGTACTTGACTTTTGGAACGTTTGCAATGATAATGTGCTTGAAAGGAAAACCTTTCAAAATCTTTCTCAAAGAAAAGGAGAATAATATTATGAGAAAATGCGCAAGCAGATTACTCGTAATGTTGTTAGTTTCCTCACTAGCTATTGCACTGTGCGGATGCGCAGGCGGTAAGGTAGGTTCAGCTGACGCTGATTCTTTGATTACCATTGGTATACCTCAAGATCTTGATGACAGTCTTGACCCCCACATTGCAGAAGGGGCAGGAACCAGAGAGGTATTATTTAATGTGTTTGAAGGCTTAGTAAAACCGAATAGCAATGGTGATTTAATTCCTGCCGTAGCAAGTGATTACAACATTAACGAGAACGGAACAGTGTATACTTTTACCTTAAGAGAAGGTGTGAAGTTCCACAACGGAGAAACCGTTACGGTACAGGATATCAAAGCATCCCTTGATAAATGTGCCGGTACAGAGAGCGGTCAGCCTCTGGTAGCGGCTTTTTCTAATGTTAAGGCAATTACCGCAGTAGATGAAAAAACAGTAACTGTAGAGTTAAATACCGCAGATACAGATTTCTTACCGAATCTAACGGCGGCAATTCTTCCTGCAAATCATTTGGATGCTTCTACACAGCCTATCGGAACCGGCCCATACAAGTATGTATCCCGTTCCCCTCAGGAAAACATTGTGTTAGAGCGCTTTGATGATTATTGGGGAGAAAAAGCGAATATCAAAAACGTTGTATTAAAGATTGTTGCAGACGCAGACACTATCGTAATGAATTTGGAAGGTGGTTCTGTAGACTTGATGGCCAGACTGAATACCGATCAGGCAAATCAGCTTTCCAAAGATAAGTTTGATATTTACGAAGGCACCATGAACTTGGTACAGGCACTTTACTTAAACAATTCCGTAGAACCTTTCAATAATGTAAAGGTTCGTCAGGCACTCTGCTACGCATTAAATGTACAGGATGTTATGGATTTTGTTTCCGATGGTAAAGGTACCGAAGTTGGTTCCAGCATGTTCCCTGCGTTTGGCAAGTATTTCATGAAGGAACTAAACGATACTTATAATACAGATATTGAGAAGGCAAAAACCCTCTTAAAGGAAGCCGGTTATGCAGATGGTTTTACCTTCAGTATTACCGTGGCAAGCAATTACAAGCAGCATGTGGATACTGCGCAGGTTTTGAAAGAGCAGTTTAAGGCAATTGGTGTTACCGCAAACATTAATTTGGTTGAGTGGGATACCTGGTTGAGTGATGTATATATGGGCAGAAACTTTGAGTCTACCGTAGTAGGTGTAGATGCTTCTACCTTCAGTGCAAGATCCATGCTTGGAAGATTCGTTTCCGATTCCGGAAAGAACTTTATGAATTTCAACAGTGCTGCGTATGATAAGGCATATTCTGAGGCAGTAGCTAGTACCGATGAAACAGTTCAGACCGCAAAGTACAAGGAATGTGAGAGAATTCTTTCCGAGGAAGCTGCAAACGTATATATTCAGGACTTGCCCAATTTAGTAGCAGTTAACAACAAATTTGGCGGATATGAATTTTATCCTTTGTATGTAATGGATTTCGCTAAATTGTATAAGAAATAAATTATATAGGAGAGACACTATGAAGTACGTATGGAAGAAGATACTCAGTTGTATAATCACGTTATTCATTGTGTCTCTTCTTGTCTTTGTTGCATTTGCAATTATTCCCGGGGACCCGGCACTTTCGAAACTGGGAACCAATGCCACAGAAGCTTCCTTGGCTGCAATGAGGCAACAGATGGGCTTGGACAAGCCGATTTGGGAGAGATATCTTAACTGGCTTTGGGGGGCAATCCGAGGAGATTTCGGAACAAGTTATAGCTACAGCATGTCGGTAGCTTCTATGATTTTGGACAAACTGCCCATTACATTAACATTAATGATTTTTTCTATGTGTATTATGATTCTTATCGGTGTACCGCTTGGCGTGTATGCTTCTTACAAAGAGGGTACTGCCATTGACCGAGTGATTCAAATCATCAACCAGATAAATATGGCTGTTCCGCCATTTTTTTCCGGTATTTTGATTACATTATTATTTGGAGTTACGCTAAAATTTTTTACACCCGGAGGCTTTGTAAGCATCAGTAAGAATCCCGTGGGCTTCTTTACTTATATGTTTTATCCGGCCCTGGCGGTGGCACTTCCCAAAAGTGCTATGATTTTGAATCTTTTGTACTCGTCCCTAAATGGAGAGAAAAAGAAGGATTATGTCCGAACAGCATATAGTCGGGGAAATACCAGCAATGCAGTGTTTTTTGGACATATGTTAAAAAATGCATCAATTCCCACCATTACCTTTTTGGGTATGGCGTTGGCAGATATGATTGCGGGAAGCATTATTATTGAGCAGGTTTTCGGTATTCCGGGCCTGGGACGGATTCTATTGACATCTATTCAAAACAGAGACTATCCGGTGGTAGTTGCTATTATTATGTTGATAGCGGTTATCGTAATCGGGGTGAATTTTCTGGTTGATGTACTATATAAATTGGTTGACCCACGTGTGGGAAATTAGGAAGAAAGCGTATGAAGAAAAAGAAATATAATTTTAACTTCATATTGGGAATGATTTTATTGGCGCTTACCTTGATTCCGGCGTTTGTGGGCCTGTTTTGGACACCTTACAACCCGGAAACTATGGACAAAACTCTAAAGATGGCCGGCATCAGTCTGAAACATATTTATGGATGTGATAATTTCGGCCGTGATATTTTCAGCCGTATCATGTCCGGAAGTGCCATTACAGTAGCGATTGCTTTGGGAACAGTGGCCTTTGGTAGTATTATTGGTACCATTATCGGTGCCTTGACCGGATATTTTGGAGGTATCCTAGACGAGGCCCTAATGCGTATTAATGACGTGGCGTTGGCCTTTCCAAGCTTACTGCTTGCACTGGTAATGGTCTCCTTATTGGGAAGTGGTAAGTATCAGGTAATGTTGGCTCTTGGAATTGCATTTATTCCAAGTTATGCCAGAATTGTTCGAAGCGAATATATCCGAATCAAAAATCTGGATTATGTAAAAAGTGCCAAGCTGGCAGGGGCCGGAGAGTTTCGGATTATGTTTGTTCATATTTTGCCCAATGCGAAAACCGTTATTTTAAGTTCCCTGATGATTGGATTCAATAATGCGGTATTGGCAGAGGCCGGACTAAGTTTTCTGGGTATTGGGGTGCAACCGCCGGATGCCAGTTTGGGACGAATGTTAAGTGAAGCACAGTCACATTTGTTTACCAATCCAGGCTATGCACTGTTTACCGGTTGTACCATAGTAGCGATAATTCTGGGTTTCTCTTTACTCAGTAAAGAGGTAAAATAGTACTTAATGAAGGAAGATGGAGGAAATTGGCAATGAAGTTGTTGCATGTTGAAGATTTAAATATTGAATTTCATGACCATTTGATTCCGGAAACCGTGGTGTTTGATTTTGACTTGGATATGGATGAGGGAGAAATTGTTGGTCTGGTGGGAGAATCCGGATCAGGCAAATCCATGTCTGCTTTGGCCATAGCAGGTTTACTCAGTCGACACGATATGCGCAAAAAGGGTTCCATTGTTTTTGAAGGAAAAGAGATTTTAAATTGCCCAAGAGGAGAACTTCGTTCTCTGCAGGGGGATGAAATCTGTATGGTGTTTCAGGAACCGCTTACCAGTTTGAATCCGGTCAAGAAAATCGGCTGGCAGGTAGAGGAAGCCTTAAAAATACATACCAGGCTTACGGCGGAAGAAAGAAAGAAAAGGGCGATAAAGGCTTTGGAAGAAGTGGAATTGGAGAACCCTGAGAGAGTATATGATTCTTATCCGCATGAGTTGTCCGGGGGCATGAGACAGCGTGTAATGATTGCTGCTGCCATGATTGGAAATCCAAAACTGTTGATTGCCGATGAGCCCACTACAGCATTGGACGTTACTGTACAGAGTCAGATTGTGGAATTGTTAAAGAAGATTAATCGAGAGAAAAAAACAGCGATTTTATTTATTTCCCACGATTTAAGTTTGGTCAGTCAGCTGTGCCAAAGAGTTTTGGTTATGCAACACGGATATGTGGTAGAGAGCGGTACGGCTGAACAGATTTTTAAATCTCCGAAAGAAGAGTACACCAGACGTCTGATTGCAGCCATCCCTACCTGCAAAGAATTGGACGAAGACATACCGGTGGGAGAGTGCATTGCCAAGGTGGAAAATGTCAACGTGTCTTTTACCAAACGAAATGGTAGGAGAACGGAACCGATCCATGTTCTGAAGAATGTAAGCTTCACAATCCATCAAAGCGAAATTGTTGGGTTGGTAGGGGAGTCCGGATGCGGAAAGTCGACACTGGCCAAGACATTGATTGGACTGCTTCATCCTGACAGCGGTACCGTATACCTGGAGGATAAAAATCCTCAAATGATTTTTCAGGATCCCTATGGTTCTTTAAATCCTTCTAAAACAGTTCAATTTATTATGGAGGAACCGTTAAAGAATTTGACTAAGATGACCAAGAAAGAGCGAAATGCCCTTTCTCTTGAAATGATAGAGAAGGTGGGGCTAAATGAGGCGTATCTTTCCAGATTCCCCTCCGAACTATCCGGAGGACAGAGACAACGCGTTTGTATTGCTGCGTCCTTGATGTTACATCCCAAACTGATTATTGCAGATGAGCCGGTTTCTGCGCTAGATGTGACAATCCAGGCAGAAGTTTTGAAACTGATGACAGATTTGCACCGAGAGCTTGGACTGAGCTTTTTATTCATCAGTCATGATCTTAGGGTGGTGCATCAGATGTGCGATCGCATACTGGTTATGAAAGAAGGACAAATCGTAGAAGAGGGTAATCGGGAACAAATCTATCAGAATCCGAAACACCCTTATACCAAGGAACTGTTAATGAGTGCCGGACTGCTATAGCAGTTCGGTTTTTTGTTTGAAACAATACATTTTTCTTGACGATGATTTCCAAAGAGAATAACATGGAAAAGGAAGGTTTTTTTAACAAATTTCTAGGAGGGTTTTTTCATGAGTGAACAAAAGACAACACTTGGTGAAAATGGTATCTATGATGCCAAAACGCTGGGAGTTCCCAAGATGATTCTTCTTGGTATCCAGCACATGTTTGCAATGTTTGGTGCTACCATTCTGGTGCCGATGCTGACCGGCTTGGATGTTTCCACTACATTGCTGTTTGCAGGTCTCGGAACCTTATTGTTCCATTTCCTTACCAAAGGAAAGGTGCCTGCGTTTTTAGGTTCTTCCTTTGCTTTCTTGGGTGGTTATGCGGCAATTGCGCCTATGCTGGATGGAAATGTTTCCAACAAGGAAATGCTTCCTTATGCGTGCTTTGGTGTGGCTTGTGCCGGTATAATGTATTTAATCCTGGCGCTTTTGATCAAGATTTTTGGTACTGCCAAGGTTATGCGATTCTTCCCTCCTATTGTTACCGGACCGATTATTATTGCAATCGGTTTGAATTTGTCTCAGTCAGCCATTAACAACTGTTCCGCCAACTGGCTGATTGCCATTGTTGCCATTGCCCTGGTTGTGGTTTGCAATATTTGGGGCAAGGGTATGATTAAGATTGTTCCCATCATTATCGGTGTGGTTGGCTCTTACCTGTTGGCTGCGATTATGGGAAATGTAGACTTTACCGCCGTAAAGGAAGCGGCATGGATCGGATTCCCCATTCATTGGGATGCAACCGTTTTTTCCGTTCTTGGAAAAGGAAATGCCTCTATGCTGATTACCGCTGCGATTACCATTGTACCGATTGCACTTGCTACCATGGTAGAACATATCGGTGATATGTCTGCAATTTCCTCTACAGTGGGTAAGAATTATATTAAGGATCCCGGTCTTCACAGAACCCTTCTTGGCGATGGCTTGGCTACCATGCTGGCTGCATTGTTCGGTGCTCCCGCAAATACCACTTACGGTGAGAATACCGGTGTTCTTTCATTGACCAAGGTATTTGATCCCCTGGTTATTCGCATTGCTGCCGGATTTGCAATTTTGTTTTCATTCTCCCCCAAGGTAGCCGCAATTATCGGCTGTATGCCTACCGCTACCGTAGGTGGTGTGTCTTTGGTGCTTTACGGTATGATTTCGGCAGTAGGTGTTCGTAATATTGTAGAGTCTCAGGTGGATTTCTCCAAGACCAGAAATGTTCTGATTGCAGCGTTGATTTTGGTACTTTCCATCGGTATTACCTACAGTGCGGCAGGAGCCATTGCATTCCAGATCGGTAAGCTGACCATCAGTCTTTCCGGACTTGCGGTCGGAGCTTTGGTAGGTATTATTCTGAATGCAGTCTTACCCGAAAAAGATTACAAATTCGAAGAATAATCGGAACCGTCAGCAATAAAACGCGTAATATAAATCAAGCGAAGGGCCGCCGTTTTTGGCGGCCTTTTTTAGGAGAATGGGATGCAACAAAAAATCGTGGATATGCATTGTGATACAATTTCCAAGCTGCTGGAAAAAAAGAGGATGGGACGAAGCGAAGAACTGTTCCAAAATACCGGACACCTGGACCTGCAAAGAATGGGACAGCAGGGTTATGCTTTGCAGAATTTTGCCCTGTACGTGGATTTGGAGAAGTGTCAGGATCCCTGGGAGGAAGTGAATCAGTTATATCTTACGTATCGGGAGGAACTGGAGAAAAACGCAGAGCTTTTGGCGCCGGTGTATGCCTTCGAGGATATTGAAAAGAACAGGAAATGCGGGAAAATAAGCAGTTTTCTTACGGTAGAAGAGGGCCAGGTATGCAAGGGGGAAACGGAGAAATTAGATACCTTGTATGAATATGGGGTACGTATGATGACTTTGACCTGGAATTATCCCAATTCTCTGGGACATCCTTCCAAGGAAGATCAAAGCCTTGGACTCACCCATAAGGGGTTTGATTTTGTGGAAAGGATGGAAGAGTTGGGAATGATTATTGATGTTTCCCATCTGTCCGATCGGGGATTTTATGATGTACTGTTGGCGACCAGAAAGCCTTTCGTGGCCAGTCATTCCAATGCCAGATCTCTATGCGGACATTCCCGGAATCTGACGGATGATATGATTCGAAAGCTGGCAGAGCGGGGAGGATGTACCGGATTAAACTTTTATCAGGAGTTTCTGAAATCACCGAAAGCAGGGGACGGTTTTGGAGGTCTTGAAGATTTGGCAGCCCATGCAAAATACATTGCCAATATAGGCGGTGTGGAGGTTTTGGGACTGGGAAGTGATTTTGACGGTATTGATGACAACCCGGAAATCCCCGGAGTGGAATGCATGGAGCGGATTTGGGAATGTCTTCATAAGGCAGGATTTACCCAAAAACAGTTGGATGGTATTTTTTGTGACAATGTGCTTCGCGTATACCACGATAATCTGAAGTGAAGTAGTATTGAAAACTACATAAAGAAATCTAAATAACCTTTTTGTGTGTTGTTTACATAAAGTTTTTGTTGTGCTATACTACAAAACGTGATATGCTAATAAAAAGTTGACAAGCTTAGGACTAGAAATTTAGTAAAGTGAGAGTATAGATATGAGTGATAAGTATCAGATTATTTCAGATGGATCCTGTGATTTGGATCCCGAATGGGCAAAAGAGCATAATGTGGATGTAGTTCCTTTTTATGTTTCTTTTGATTCACAGAATTATCAGAAAGAAATGGTGGAGCTTGGTGTGCGTGAGTTTTATCAGAGAATGGTGGATAACCCTAAGGTTTACCCCAAGTCTTCCATGCCTTCCGTACAGGATTTTGTAGATCATTTTACCCCTTACGCAGAAGCCAAGACGCCTATCATCTGTATTTGTATTACGACCAAATTCAGCGGCTCCATGCAGTCTGCGGTAAATGCCCGTGAGATGATTTTGGAGGATTATCCGGATGCGCAGATTACGGTAATCGATTCCACTATCAATACAGTTCTTCAGGGTCTTTACGTTATGGAGGCGGTTCGACTTCGTGATACCGGAGCCGGTTATGAAGAATCCGTAAAGCGTTTGGAAGAAATTAAATCTACCGGTCGTATTTTCTTTACGGTAGGAGATATGGAGTATTTAAGTCATGGCGGACGTATCGGAAAGGTGGCAGGTGTAGCCGGTTCCATTCTCGGTATTCGTCCCGTTATTACATTGAAGCAGGGTGAGATTTTCCCTTCCGGAATCGGTCGCAGCAGAAAGTCTACCGTAAGCAAGGCGGCAGATTTGCTGTTGAATTATCTGAAAGAAACCCAGGGCGATTTCAAGCGATTCAGCATTGATATCGGCTATGGATATGATAAGGCGGAAGCAGAGGCTTTCCGCGACAGCCTGTTGGATACTCTTCACAAAAACGGATATGAAATTGATGATATCTTATTGCTGCAGATTGGTGCAACCATCAGCGTTCATACCGGTCCTTATCCTTTGGGAATCAGTATTATAGAGAAGAGCGTATATTAATTTTGAGAGGACAGACCTTTCCGAAAATCGGGAAGGTCTTTTTTTGCGCTTTTCTTACCATTTCTTTTTACTTTTTGACGGTTTCGCGATATAATGCTATTAAGTGGAAGGATAGGGTTGTGCCACAAATAAGATGGAATGTGAGAGGGCTTATGAATTTATCGGAATTACTGAAGTTTGACAGAATCATTATTCAGGGACATGACAATCCGGATCCGGATGCCATTGCCTCCGGTTTTGGGTTGTATTCTTTTTTCCAGGCAAATCAGAAGGAGGTACACTTGGTTTACGGTGGAAGAGACCGAATCCAGAAGTCCAACAATAAGCTGATGATTGCCGCACTTCAAATCCCTGTGGAGTTTTATGAGGATTACAAAAATGAGAATGCTCCCCTTGGCAAAAACGATCTGTTAATCACGGTGGATTGTCAGTACGGGGAAAGTAACGTGACACACATTGATACGGAGAATTTCGTGATTATCGATCATCACCAGATTAGCCCGGCATTGTCATATGACCCGAGCCGTATGAACATTCGTCCGGAGCTTGGAAGCTGTTCTACTCATGTGTGGAATCTTTTAAAAGAATGCGGCTATTCGGTGGAGGGAAATCTCCGGTTATCCACGGCGCTTTATTACGGTTTGTCCACGGATACCAATGACTTTGCAGAGCTTAGTTATCCTTTGGACAAGGATATGAAGGATGATTTGGAATTTGATAAGATGCTGCTTGTTCAGCTGAATAATTCCAAAATCAGTTTGGAAGAGCTGGAAATTGCCGGTGTAGCTTTGATTAAATATGTATACAACGCGGATTATCGCTATGCCTTAATCCATGCAAAACCCTGCGACCCGAATGTGTTGGGATATATTATTGATTTGGTGCTTCAGGTGGATGTAATCGATACCTGTGTGGTTTTCAATACCAAGGAGGACGGATTTAAGTTTTCGGTTCGAAGCTGTATCAAGGACGTTCGTGCCAACGAGCTGGCCGCCTATATAGCTGAGGGAATCGGTGGCGGTGGCGGTCATGCGGAAAAGGCCGGTGGATTTATCAGCCGTTCCAAATATGAAGAAAAACACGAGGCCATGGATATCGATACCTATATGGCTGTTCGGATGAATTCCTATTTCGCTTCCGGTGAAATCATTCACTGCGGAGAGTACGAGATGGATATGACAGACATGAAGCTCTATCAGAAAAAGAGCATTATTGTAGGATATGTGGACCCTCTTGAGGTGGTGGAAAAGGATTCCGAGATTCAGATTCGTACGCTGGAGGGAGATGTTTCCATGAAGGCTACCGACGATTTTTATATTATGATTGGTGTTTTGGGAGAGGTATACCCTATCAAGAAAGCACGCTTTGCCAATGATTACGAGAAGGTGGGAGATACTTATTCGGTACATGCAGAATATTTACCCAGTCTTCGCTGTAAGACCACCGGTGAAAGCATTCCGGATTTGACCAAATATGCCAAGTCCTGCAGAGCCTGCAGCAAGTCTCAGATTATGGCAAAGGAAAACGATCATATCCTGAAGATTTACACCATGTGGGATCAGCAGAATTACTATCTGGGTATGCCCGGTGATGCGGTTGCCTGCAAAGCAAATGATCCAAAGGATATATACATTATTCGGGGAGATGTATTCCGGATGACCTACGAGGAAGTGCAATAAAGAAAACTCGTTTGAGGAGAGAATCGTTATATGATAGTTTACAAATGTAAAAATTGTTCCGGAGAAATGTCCATTGACAGAAGCGGTTCGCTTGTGTGTGAGTATTGCGGAAGCAAGACGAATTTTTCGGACAGAGAACTGGAACAGTATAAAGAGTTTCGCGGACAAATGTTGAATTATCTTCGAAATTTACATGACACAAGCGAGGGAAATGCTTCCCTGGATGCACTGTGGAATCATGCGGAGGAAACGCAGTTTCGAACCACAGAAGGAGCGGACATTCATGTGCGGTATCTGTATATGGCACAGGACGGACCGGCGACCATGTATGTAACGAGAAATGCGGTTTTATATTACTTTGAAAAAGAGCATGCCTTTCAGGCCGAAAAGATGAAACAGGGCCTGGATATGCTGGAATTTCCGGCAGCGGATATAAAGGGGCTGGATCGATGCTTTCCTAAATTGACGGGAGATTTTGACTTGCAGGAGGGTGGCAGACTGCTGGCATTTTCCAGAGAAGAAACGGTATTTCCACTGGCTGTTTACGGAGCACTTTCCTATGTGCACGTGGCATGGGTGGTATCCCGACTGGAAAACATTTGCTGTACCCTGGAGTACAGTGGTCTGGTTCAAGGTGGCATCAATGTGGAATCCGTGTTTATCAATTCAGAAACCCATGAGGCAATTTTGTACGGAGGCTGGTGGGACTGCAGGAAAAAAACAGCAATCGATCAGACGATGGGAAACAAGGACCTTACAGATTTTCGCAGAACCTGTGAGAAGGCACTGGGACAAGGCGGAGGAGATGCGCCCAAGGGTATGTTAGACTTTCTTCATAAGAAGCCCATGGGAGTGGCATATGATGATTTCCAGGTATGGGACCAGGTTATCGAAAAGGACCTGGGCGGTCGACATTTTCATAAAATGAATGCCAACGATGGTATGAAAATATAATTATAAAGGAGATTGAGAAATGGGTTATGGCAGTTACAATGCTTCCGATTGGAGCAAATTAAAACGGAGTAAAAATATTTCAGCGAATTCGTCTGCTTCGGAGATTTTCGTTCATACACAGACGAATCCAAAGTTTGATCCCAAGTTTATTGACAAGCGTGAAGCAAGAGATTCACAGGACCATCCGAATTCCACACCCATCATTTTGGGATTGGATGTAACCGGTTCTATGGGGTATTTGTCTGAGCAGATTGCCAAGGAATCTTTGAATGAGACAATGTTAAAGTTGTATTCTTCCCAGGATGTGGAAGACCCTGCATTATTGTTTGCCGCTTATGGTGACGACGGAGACGATGGTGTGTTACAGGTAACACAGTTCGAATCGGACATTCGTGTAGCAGAGCAGCTTTTGGATTTGTGGCTGGTAAACAGAGGAAGCGGTTATGTAGTCCCTTATCTTTTGTGGTATTTTGCCGGCAAACATACCAAGCTGGATGCATTTGATAAGCACAAGAAAAAAGGTTTTTTGATTACCATCGGAGATGATGCGGATATTCGTTTGAACGGTGCAGCCTCCGAAATTCAGAGAGTGTTTGGGGAAACGGCGGATGTTTCCACAAAGGATTGTCTGAATCTGGCAAAAGAAAAATTTGAGGTAATGCATATTTTCATCGGTAATCCGGAAAAAGAGGCGCCGGAATTTGTGAAGTTGCTTCCCGGTAGATATATGACCGTGACAAAGGAGGATTTGACCTTCCTTCCGGAGATCATTATTTCCGCAATGCTGATGGTAGGCGGAACACCTTTGGAAAAGATTCTGCCCAAGTGGACGGAACTTGCAAAACCGGTAGTTCAAAGAGCAGTATCCAAGTTGACGGTGGGTAGCGAGAAGAAGGGATTTTTCTTTT
>DCGY01000096.1:12073-24224 GCA_002314715.1 Lachnospiraceae bacterium UBA1766
TGATCGATAAGGAGATAACCATTGTCATAGGGCGAGGCTTCGGCGATGAGGGGAAGGGACTGGCAGTTCATTCTCTATGCCGGGAAGACCGAAGGACAACGGTAATAAAACATAACGGAGGTGGGCAGGCCGGCCATACGGTGGATTTGTCGCAAGGAAGTCGATTTGTTTTTCATCAATTGTCTTCCGGATCCTTTCGGCATGCCAAAACCTTTTGGGCGGACAGTTTTTATCCGGATTTGTTTAAGTTAAATGAGGAGCTGGAGGATTTTCACCGATTGGCCGGTTTTACCCCGGAAATTCTGGCAGACCCCAAAACATCTGCGGTAATCATTTATGATGTGATTCTGAATATGGCCCTTGAGACCATGCGTGGGGATAAGCGTCACGGAAGCTGCGGAATGGGGATTAATGAGGCGGATCTTCGAACGAAGGCCGGCTTCGGCTACTTCCTAGAGGATGTAAAAACAGATACCGAGGAACAAATCATCGGGAAACTGCTTTTTCTTCGGGATACGTATTATCCCCGGCGTTTCCGGGATTTGGGTATCGATGGACTCCGGGATTTGCCCATGGAATACCGGGAATTGTTTGAGTTGGATTCCGTGGCGGAAAATGTGGCCAAGGTGTGGATTTCCAATCGTGAATTTGTAAAGGTTCAGACCTTTGCGCAGATGGCAAACCGGACAGATGCGCTGGTTTTTGAAACCGGCCAGGGACTGTTGCTGGACGGGGCGTGTGTAAAATATATGCCGCATGTAACCGCCTCCAGAACCGGTTTGGCCAATCCGATTCGTATCCTGGAGCAGAATGGTTTACAGCCTACGGAAGTGGTTTATGTAACCAGGACTTATGTGACCCGACATGGGGCCGGACCGCTTTTCCACGAAACAAAAAAGGAAGATTTGGGAGATTTGTGGGAGGATATTACCAACCAGCCCAATCCATGGCAGGGCGCGATTCGATATGCCTATCATGAAACATTGGATGGCATGCTGGAACCCATCGCGGAGGATTTGAAACAAATGCCAGAAAGGATGCGGGCACAATGTAGGGTAGCTTTGTTTGTAACCCATTTAAATGAGACCCACGGGAATATGAAGTGTGTGGACAAAGATGTTTGCGCAGACAGGCTTTTGACCTACGATGGGGTGAAGACATATATCGATAAGCTGTATTTGTCGGATGCTCCGGTTTGTCCAAAGAGCGGAGTACGCAGTGTGACTTCATAGCAGAAAAATCATTGTTAACAAAGGAAAGGCGTGTGCTATTTTGCACACGCCTTATATAATTCATACACATTTTCAAAAATATAATCCGGTTTGTAAGGGGTATCGATCAGGTCCTCCCGCTTGGCTTCTCCGGTAAGCAGTACACAGGTTTCCACACCGCCGTTTATGCCACAGGCAATGTCTGTGTATAACCGATCACCTACCACCAATGTTTCTTCTTTGGTAAAGCCGGTCAGCTCCAGACAGTAGTCTACTACGGTTTCGCTGGGTTTGCCCAAATAGATGGGAGTCTTGTCCGTGGTCTCGGTAAGCATATTGCAGATGGCACCGCAATCCGGTACGAAACCGAATTCGATAGGGCAGCGAAGGTCCGGATTGGTTCCGTAAAAAGGAATCTCTTTGGTAAGCAACAATTTGCAGGCCTGGGTCAGTTTGTTGTAGTTTAGCTCGTTGTCAAAGGCCACAACCACACAGGCTGCATTTTCGTCTGCCACGTCCGTAATCTGTAAACCGTTTTTTTGAAGCTCTGTCAAAAAAGAGTCGGTTCCCAAAACATAAATCAATTGGTCCGCATATTTTTCTTTTAAAAAGCGAATGGTCATAAAGCCTGAGGTGACAAACTGTTCCTCACGGGTTTCCAATCCGAAAACGGTGCGAAAACGGTTCACATAGTCCAGATTGCTTTTGGTGGAATTATTGGTGATAAAGCAGGCGTAACCCTGAATTTCCGCAATGTAATCCAAAAGTTCTTTGGTACCTTTATACAGGGTGTCCCCCACCGCTAAGGTACCGTCAATATCGAATAAAAATAACTTCTTTTTGGCAAATTTATTTTGTTTCATGGACTTCTCTTTTCTGTTTTTTTCTTTTCTCATTATCCTTCCTTTTGTATGGTTTGTCCATCTTTTTTTCATAGCTATTTGATTTCGTTTGTGCTAACATAAAAATGATACTCTTTGAAATTTTGAAGCCCTTAAAGTGAGGAGAAAAATGAGTTTACAGTTTTATTTTGGACCTTCGGACGAAGAAAACAGCAGAAGTATATATGCATCCATTATTGAGCAGGCAATGGCGGAAGAAAAACGAAATTTTCTGGTGCTGGTACCCGATCAGTTTACCATGCAGACCCAAAAGGAACTGGTTACCATGCATCCTCGCGGGGGCATTTTAAATATTGATGTGCTTAGCTTCGGACGTTTGGGACATCGTGTGTTTGAGGAAGTGGGAAAAGAGGAGACGGTAATTCTGGATGATACCGGGAAAAGTCTGGTCATTCAGAAGGTGGCAGGAAACCTGAAGGAACAGCTTCCGGTTCTGGGCAAGTTTCTGCATAAGCAAGGTTATATTCATGAAATCAAAAGTGCAATCTCGGAATTTATGCAATATGGCATTGGCACACAGGATGTGTCCAAGCTGATTGACTATGCGCAAAAAAGGGGCGCGCTTTCCTGTAAGTTAAAGGATTTGGAGACGCTTTATAAAGGTTTTTCCGATTACGTCAGCGGCAAATATGTTACCACCGAAGAGACCTTGGAGGTATTGCGAAAATCTCTGCAAAAATCGGCCATTGTAAAGGACAGCGTGTGTGTATTGGATGGTTTTACCGGTTTTACCCCTATTCAGAATCGACTGATTCAGGAATTGATGGTTCAGTGTAAGCAGGTAATTGTGGTGCTGAATCTGGGAAAGGGGGAAAATCCTTATGAACAAAAAGGACAGCAGGAGCTGTTTGCACTGACGAAAAAGACAGTAGCGGATTTGGTGCGACTGGCAGAAGAAGTGCAGGTTACCCATAATCCGGCAGAAGATGTTTATTTGGAGGAAAAGGAAGAAAAAAGGGACACCCTGCGATTCTTATCGCAAAATGTTTTCCGGTACAAAAAGGAAGTCTATACAGGTCCTTTGGAGGGTTTGCACATTTGTGAATATCTGGACCAGAAGCAGGAGGTGCATCAGACGGCATTGGAAATTAAGCGTCTGGTGCAACAAGGGTACAGCTATCGGGATATTGCTATTGTGACAGGAGATTTGGAAACCTACGGTCCCTATGTAGAGTCGGAATTCCAAAAGCTGGAATTACCCTGTTACATCGACCGAACCCGAAACATTGTGCTGAATCCCATGATTGAAGGCATACGAAGTGTGCTGGAGTTATACATTCGTAATTTTCCCTATGAATCGGTTTTCCATTACCTTCGAAGCGGTATTTCGGATATTCCCAAGGAAGACGTGGACTTATTGGAGAATTATGTGCGAAAAACCGGCGCCAAAGGTTTTCGGAGCTACGACCATGTCTTTGTCCAAAGGGCAGGATACGGAGAAGGAAAAGACAATCAGCAGGTGGACCAACGCCTAATGCAGATCAATGCCACCCGGGAAACATTTGTGAAACAGGTGGCAAAACTGCGACTGGACAAAAAGGCAAAAGCAAGCGTTTATATTAACGGGCTGTACGAATTTTTGCTTGAAAACAAGGTGCAGGAGCGGCTGGAAGAATATAGTCGCATGTTTGCGGAAAAAGAAGATTTGGCAAAAACCAGAGAATATGCCCAGATTTACCGTCTGGTTATGGACCTTTTGGATCAGGTGTACTCGCTTTTGGGTGAGGAAGAGATTTCCATGGAGGAATTTTTGGAAATTCTGGAGGCCGGTTTTGGGGAGATTGAAGTAGGAACCATTCCCCAAAATGTGGATCGGATCCTGGTAGGAGATATGGAGCGTACCCGTATCAAATCTGTTCGGGTTATGTTTTTCCTGGGCGTAAATGACGGAAATATCCCGCGAAATGCTTCTAATGGTGGCATCATTTCGGATATGGACAGAGAATTTTTACAAACCTCCGGTACGGAGCTTGCCCCTACCCCCAGACAGCAAATGTTTATTCAACGGTTTTATTTGTATCTGTGTTTATCAAGACCAAAGGATAAATTATATGTTTCTTTTGCATGCATGAATCGACAGGGCAAAAGTATGCGCCCTGCGTATTTGATTGACACCCTGAAAAAGATGTTTCCCAAACTTTCGTTGGAATATCCTCAAAACGATCCGCTTTCCGAACAGATTTTGTCTTACAAGGATGGGTTGGATTATCTGGCCGGCGGAATCAACCGCTTTGCCTGCGGGGTGATGCCCAAGGAAGAATACAAGGATTTCTATACCCTGTATCGGGCCTACGGAGAAGGAGAACAGGCGAAGATAAGGGAAAAATATACAGACCTGGCGTTTCAACGTTATCAGGAATCTTTCTTGTCAAAGGCGGTTTCCGAAGGTCTCTACGGAAAGATTTTGGAAAACAGTGTTTCCCGATTGGAAACCTTTTCCCAATGTGCCTACAAGCATTTCCTCCAATATGGATTGCGTTTACGGGAGAGAGAGGAACTTGGTTTTGAGGCGGTGGATTTGGGAAATGTTTATCATACGGTGCTGGAAAATTTCTCGAAACGCTTGGAAACTGACCGGATTCTTTGGACCGATTTTACCGAAGAATATGTGGAGGAAGCGGTAGATAAGGCTATGGAGGAACTGGCAGTATCCTACGGTTTCGGTGTATTGTACCGAAGTGCTCAAAATGAATATGCCATGGTGCGTATGAAACGGGTACTGCGCCGCACCATTACCACGTTGCAGAAGCAACTGAAAAAGGGCGTGTTTGTCCCTTCTGCCTATGAGGTATCCTTCCAAAGTGTGGATAAATTGCAAAATATTTCTCTGGGCTTGTCCGGGGAAGAAAAGATGCGGCTGATGGGCCGAATCGATCGAATTGATGAGGCCGTGGTAGAGGATAAGGTATATGTGAAGGTAGTGGATTACAAGTCCGGTGATAAGAAATTCGACCTGGCTGCATTGTATTTCGGTACTCAGCTGCAGTTAGTGGTGTATATGGATGCGGCCCTGGAATACGAGCAAAAAAAACATCCTGAAAAGCAAATCATTCCCGGTGCCATGCTGTATTACCATGTGGAGGATCCTTTGGTGGAGACCACGGAGGAACTGACCGCGGAGCAGATTGATTTGAAAATTATGGACCAGCTTCGTACCAAGGGCTTGGTGAATTCGGATGATAATATTCCGGAGTATTTCGATCGTGGATTAGAGGGAAAATCACTGGTAATCCCCATTGAGCGAAAGGTGGACGGAGGTTTATATTCCCGGTCCAGCGTAATGTCCGGCGAGGATTTGACGCTGCTGTCCCGGTTTACACAAAAGAAAATTGCGGATATCGGCAAGCAGATTTTGGAAGGTAATATTTGTGTCAATCCAAAAATGAAGGGGCAAAACAATTCCTGTACCTATTGCAGTTATAAACAGGTTTGTCCTTATGACAAAAACATTGCCGGTTATGAATTTACGGAACAGAGTATGAGTGACAAGGATGCACTTTTGAAGATAAAGGAGGAATGCTGATTTGGCAGTAAATTTTACTCCTGCACAGCAGGAAGTCATTGACCTGCGCGATTGCAATATATTGGTTTCCGCTGCCGCCGGAAGCGGTAAGACGGCGGTTTTGGTAGAGCGTATTGCACAGATGGTATGCGATGAAGAGCATCCGGTAGATATCGATCGATTGCTGGTGGTGACGTTTACCAATGCGGCCGCACAGGAAATGCGTGAACGCGTGGGTGCCGCAATTGCAGCCCGCCTGGAGGAACAACCGGAGTCAGAGCATCTGCAAAGACAAGCCGCTCTTTTGCACAATGCACTGATTACCACCATTGACAGCTTTAGCCTTTTTCTGATCCGAAACCACTTCAACGAGGTGGGCCTGGATCCCAATTTCCGGGTGGCGGATGAGGGAGAGATAAAGCTTTTGGAAGGGGAATGCATGGAGGAGCTTTTGGAGGAGCAGTTTGCGAAAAAAGATCCTGCTTTTCTGGATTGCGTGGAATTCTTCCAGCCGGAAGGAAAGGACGGGGCGTTGGCCGCACTGATTCTTCAGCTGACACATTATGCCCAAAGCTTTCCCTGGCCCGAGGATTGGTTATTGGAGCGAAAAGAGGACTATGGGGTCAATTCCGGGGAAGCCTTTTGGGAGAGTCCCTGCGGTGTGTTTTTAAAGAAATATATTTCGGCTACATTGGAGGGGTTCGCGGATACCCTTCAGGCTTTAAAAAAGCTTTGTGAACTTCCGGCGGGTCCTTATATGTACGGAAAATTGCTGGAAGAAGAGGAAGGTTATTTCCGTGAGGCATCCAAATTAACCGACTTTTCCAAAATAGGAGAAGCGTTACAAAAATATACTTCCAAGAATTTGCCACCCTGCCGTGATCAGGCAGTAAATGCAGATATAAAGGAATATGTGTCCGACAGCAGAAACGCTTGGAAAAAAGATTTGGCGAAGTTTAAAACACAGTTTTTTGTGACGTCTATGGATAAGGTCCTGGAACAGGGAAAAACCGTGGGACAAAACCTTTGTGTGCTGGTGGATTTATCCATTCTTTTTGCTGAGAAGCTTCGGGAGAAAAAAAGAGAAAAGCGACTGGTGGATTTCAATGATATGGAGCATCTGGCTTTGGATATCCTGCTTCGAAAGGAAGGGGAGAAGATTGTACCCAGTCCTGTGGCCCTGGAATACAGACAGCATTTTCAGGAAGTATTAATCGATGAGTACCAGGACAGTAACCTGGTGCAGGAATATCTGCTGAAAGCGGTATCCGGTGAAGAGGACGGCCATTGTAACCGCTTCATGGTAGGTGACGTGAAACAAAGTATTTATAAGTTTCGACTGGCCAGACCGGAACTATTCCTGGAGAAGTATGAAACATACCGTGAACATGGAGATTTTCGAAAGATTGTGTTGTCCAAAAACTTCCGAAGCCGTGAACAGGTACTTACCTTTGTAAACAGGATTTTTGAAGGAATCATGAATGCGGAGTGTGGCGGAATTGTCTATGACGATCAGGCCGCCTTATATCTGGGGGCAACTTATCTGGCCGGGGAGTCCTGTGACAGTGAAGTGATACTGGTGGAAAAACCGGGAGAAGCTTGGGAATACGATGCGGCACAGACGGAAGCCTTGGCCATAGCGAATCGTATCCGGGAGCTGATGAAGAATTATCAGGTGACAGATAAGGAAACGAAGAAACCGCGACCTGCCAAATACAGTGACATTGTTCTTTTGTTCCAGACGGGTACTGCCATGGAGTCTATGAAAGAGATTCTGGAGAAGCAGGGAATACCGGTTTATATTCCTTCCAAGAAGGGATATTTTTCTGCCACAGAGGTGCAGGAGTTGTTGAATTTCCTCAGGGTTTTAAACAATCCATATCAGGATATTCCGTTTTACGGGGTGCTTCGTTCGGTATTCGGTGATTTTTCCGAAGAGGAGATTGCCACCATGAAGGCCCGGTATCCGAAAGAGGATTTGTACAATGCATTTTGTCTCTACGGACAGGAACAAGAGGATGAAATTGCAGGAAAGGCAAAACTCTTTTATGACCGCCTGCAGGAATATCGGGAGAAGATGTATTATCAGCCCATTCGCACTCTTTTAGAGGGCGTGATTTCGGACTATGACTATGCCAATTATGTGACAGCTCTTCCGGCAGGGGTTCGCAGAAGAGCAAATATTGAAATGCTTCTGACCAAGGCATCGGATTTTGAAAGCACCAGTTTCTTCGGTGTGTTCCATTTTATTCAGTACATTGAACAATTGGAAAAGTATGATGTGGATATGGGCGAGGCAGATGTAGTGGATGAAAATGCCAATCTGGTACGAATGATGACCATTCACAAGAGTAAGGGGCTGGAATTCCCCATTGTGTTTGTGGTACGAATGAGCCAGAGCTTTAACATGAAGGATTCCCAGGCCAAGCTTTTGATTGATGCGAAGCTGGGCATGGCCACAGGCTACGTGGATGTGAAGAAACGGGTGAAGAAGGATTCCCTCAGACAATCTGTTTTGGCCTTAAAGAGCAGAGAAGACTGTCTTGCGGAGAATTTGCGCGTATTGTATGTGGCGCTAACCAGAGCAAAAGAAAAACTTATCTTGACCGGCATTTCCCCCTATCCCAAGGAGTCCTATGAAACTTTTTGCAAAATGCTTCAAAAGGAGAAGCTTAGCTACTACGAGTTTATGAAAGCGGATTGTTTTTGGGATTTTGTAATCCCTATGCTGGACCGGACGGGAAGAAAGCCTGAATTTCTTGGTATGGAGCAAATGAAGCTGATGGAACTGACCGAGGATTTACAGGGGTTGGAGAAGCGAGAAATTTTGAGACAGTCAGAGGCATTGGTTTCGTTGGAAGATTTGGAGTGCATGACCCGGAGAATGTCCTTGGAATACCCCTATCGGTATTTGGAAAATCTGTACACGAAGACCACCGTATCGGAGCTGAAAATTGCGGCCATGTGTGATAAGGATGAGGCAGCTTATAACACCTTTGAGGAAAAGGAAATGGTTCCGTATGTGCCCAAGTTTCTTCGGGAGGAACAAAAAGAAATTGGGGGAACCGTTCGCGGTAACGCTTATCATAGAGCTATGGAACTGCTGGATTTCGCAGGGGTTTTAGAGGCATGCTTTTCGAATGTACCGGAAACCTACGAGGACTACCAAAAGCAGTTTGATGAGCAGAAGATTACCGAGAAAATTATGGAAGAACTGCAGAAACGGGTAGCGGATAAACGACTTACGAAAGAATATTATGATGCCCTTCGTCCCGAGAAACTCACCCGATTTTTGCAGTCGGATTTGGGCAGAAGAATGTGGATGGCACAGCGAAAAGGTACTCTTTACAGAGAACAGCCTTTTGTTCTGGGCATTGATGCCAAGCGTCTTCACAAGGATTTCCCGGGACAGGAAACAATTCTGATTCAGGGTATCATGGATGCCTTTTTTGTGGAAGAGGGCAAGGTCATATTACTGGATTATAAAACGGATTCCATTGCTTCCATGGAAGCTTTGTGGAAACGTTATGAGACACAGGTAGATTATTACAGTGAAGCCCTGAGTCGGCTGATGGAGCTTCCTGTGGAGGAGAAGTATTTGTATTCCTTCCATTTGGGAGCTTATGAGAGATAACGGATGACATGAAAGAAAAGGAGAACGAGCATGCAGGATAAGATTTCCATTGGCATACTTGCTCATGTAGATGCGGGCAAAACCACCTTGGCGGAGGCTTTGCTTTATATCGGCGGACAAATCCGAAACCTGGGAAGAGTGGACCACAAGGATGCTTTTTTGGACCATTTTTCCATGGAGAGAGACAGAGGGATTACCATCTTCTCCAAGCAGGCTAATTTTTCCTGGAGGGATTTGTCCATTACACTTTTGGATACCCCGGGACATGTGGATTTTTCGGCGGAGATGGAGCGTACCCTGCAGGTTATGGATTACGCGATTTTGCTGATAAACGGTGCGGACGGTGTGCAGGGACATACCAGAACCCTGTGGGATTTGCTTCGAAGATACGGCGTCCCTACCTTCCTTTTTGTGAATAAAATGGATCAGCAGGGAACCAATCAGGACTTTCTGCTTCGTCAGTTGCAGCGGGAATTGAATACTTCCTGTGTGTGTTTCAACCAAAAGCCGGAGGAACTTTCGGATGCCTTGTCCATGTGCAGTGAGGAATTGATGGAGGAATATCTGGAGACGGAACATTTGCGGGAAAGCTCCATACAGGATGCGATTTTGGAACGAAAAGTATTTCCGGTTTACTTCGGCTCTGCCCTTCGTTTAAAGGGCGTGGAGGATTTGTTAAACGGTCTGTATACCTATCATGTACCCTTTGAATATCCCACGGAAGGTTTTGGCGCCAGAGTCTTTAAGATAACCCGTGACAACAACAATAATCGAATCACCCATATGAAGATTACCTCCGGCAGCCTAAAGGCAAAGCAGATGATTACCAACGAGGGAAGCGCAGAACCGGGAGAGGAAATCTGGTCGGAAAAGGTGGACCGGATTCGATTGTACAACGGCAATAGCTTCACCCATGTGGAGGAGGCTTTTCCGGGAGATATTTGCGGCGTGCTGGGGCTGACACAGACCTTTATCGGGCAGGGGCTTGGAGTGGAACAGGAAAACGAAAAGCCAATCCTGGAACCGCTGATGACCTATTGTCTTCTCCTGGGCCCGGAGTACGATCCGGTGATTGTTTACGGACAGATGAAAATTCTGGAGGAAGAGGATCCCCTCCTTCGGGTGGTTTGGAAGGAAAGTCTAAAGGAAATTCATGTCCAGGTAATGGGTCAGGTACAGATTGAGGTTTTAAAAAGTGAGATGGAGAGCCGTTTCGGAATTCGGGCGGAATTTGGAAGCGGAAGCATCGTGTATAAAGAGACCGTTGCGGAGCCAACCGTGGGGATTGGACACTTCGAACCCCTGCGGCATTATGCAGAGGTGCATCTTTTGATAGAACCGGGAGAGCGGGGAAGCGGTGTAATGGTGGGAAGCGGTTGCAGTGTGGATGTTTTGGATAAAAACTGGCAACGTCTGATTATCACCCATGTAACCGAGAGAGCCCATGTGGGAGTTTTGGCCGGAGGAGAACTTACGGATGTGCGCATTACCCTTTTGACCGGCCGGGCGCATAATAAGCATACGGAAGGCGGAGATTTCCGTCAGGCAACCTATCGTGCCATTCGTCAGGGTTTAATGCATACCAAAAGTGTTTTGCTGGAGCCGCATTTCGCCTTCAAGCTGGAGGTTCCGGAGGAGAATATCGGCAGGGCCATGTCGGATATTCAGCGTATGAAGGGAAGCTTTTCTTCTCCCATTGCCGTTGCCGGAAGAATGGTTCTGTCCGGAAAGGCACCTGTTGCGGCAATGCAGGATTATGCGGGAGAAGTAAAGGCATACACCAAGGGAGAAGGCAATCTAAGCTGTACCTTTGCCGGATACGAGCCCTGCGGAAATGAAGAGGAGGTACTGGCTCAAATCGGGTATGATCCGGAGCTGGATTTGGCCAATCCGGCATCTTCTGTTTTCTGTGCCCATGGAGCAGGCTTTGTGGTTCCCTGGAATCAGGTGGAAAGCTATGCCCATGTGGAAAGTGAAGAGAAGCAAGAGGAGACCACCCGTAGACAATTGGAGGCTGCCAAAAGAAAGTCGGTTTCGGATTATATTTCCCAGGATGAAATCGATGCCATTTATGCCCAGACCTTTGGAAAAAATAAGCAGGACAATACCCGTTATCGCCGTTACCATGTAAGCCACAAAAAGGTGGAGCAGTTTGGTGCGGATTCCGGGACTGTTCGCAAAAGCAGAGAGGAACCTCAAAAAGAAAACTGTTTGCTGGTGGATGGCTATAATATTATTTTCGCCTGGCCGGAACTAAAGGAGTTGGCGACCAGGAATTTGGACAGTGCCAGGGATAAACTGATGGATATAATGAGCAATTACCAGGGAATGATCGGCGGACAGCTGATTCTGGTGTTTGATGCCTATAAAGTAAAAGGAAATCCCGGTTCTTTGCTGGCTTATCATAATATCCATGTGGTCTTTACCAAGGAGGCACAGACCGCGGATCAGTACATTGAAAAAACGGTGCACGAAATGGCCAAAAAGTTTCGCATCACGGTAGCTACTTCCGATGCGTTGGAGCAGATGATTGTCTGGGGAGACGGTGCTATGCGTATGTCCGCTTTGGGGCTTTTGGACGAGGTGAAAAAGTCCTCCGAAAAACTCCGCTCAGATTACGGAATAACTACGCAATAAACAGTTAATTTATGGCAAAAATAACGTGGCGGGATAAAGATAGGCATTATAAAATAATGAGTAAGATGCCTGAGTCTACATAGGCTCAGGCTGTTTTTCAGAGCAAAATGAGGAGGATTCTTTTAATGGATATCGTTAAAAACAAAGAGAAAGTAAACGAGTACAGAGCCAGAGCCAAGGAACTGGTTGCACAGATGACCTTGGAAGAAAAAGTTGAGCAGACCTTAAACTGGGCGCCGGCAATTGACAGACTTGGAATTAAAGC
>DCGY01000096.1:24285-40779 GCA_002314715.1 Lachnospiraceae bacterium UBA1766
GCCAGAGCCGGTGTGGCTACCGTATTCCCTCAGTCTATCGGATTGGCAGCAACCTTTGACGAGGATTTTCTGGAAGAGGTGGCAGATGCAATTTCCACCGAAGGCCGCGCGAAGTTTAATATGCAGCAGGAATTTGAAGATACCGATATTTACAAAGGACTTACCTTCTGGTCTCCCAATGTAAATATTTTCCGTGATCCCAGATGGGGACGTGGACATGAAACCTTCGGAGAAGATCCTTATTTGACTTCCCGTTTGGGTGTTCGCTTCGTAGAAGGTTTACAGGGCCATGATGAAACTTATTTGAAGGCAGCAGCTTGTGCAAAGCATTTTGCTGTACACAGCGGTCCCGAGGATATTCGTCACAGCTTTGATGCAGTTGCTTCCAAGCAGGATATGGCAGAAACCTATTTGCCTGCATTTAAGGCTTGCGTACAGGAAGCCGGCGTAGAGGCAGTGATGGGTGCTTACAACCGTACCAACGGAGAGCCTTGCTGCGGCAGCAAGACCTTATTGATTGATACCCTTCGTAAGGAGTGGGGCTTTGACGGTCATGTAACCAGCGACTGTTGGGCAATCAAGGATTTCCATGAAGGACATCATGTAACCGACACTCCCGTAGAGTCCGTATCCATGGCAATGAACAACGGATGTGACTTGAATTGCGGTAACTTGTTCCACTACTTAAAGCAGGCTGTAGAAGAGGGTATGGTACAGGAGAGCAGATTGGATGAAGCTCTTGTGAATTTGTTTACCACTCGTATGAAGCTTGGCGTATTTGACAAAAAGGGTGACAATCCTTTTGATAAGATTCCTTATTCCGTAGTAGACAGCGCACCCATGAAGGCTTTAAACAAGAAGGCTGCAGAGAAGTGCGTAGTATTGTTAAAGAATCAGGACAATATTCTTCCTTTGGATAAAACCAAATATAAGACGGTGGGTGTTATTGGACCGAATGCCAATAATCGTCGTGCATTGGTTGGAAACTATGAAGGAACCGCTTCCAGATATATTACCGTGCTGGAAGGTATTCAGGATTATCTGGGCGATGATGTGAGAGTACTTGCATCCGAAGGCTGCCATTTGTGCCGTCCCAAGTCTCAGGGCTTAGGCGCCGAAAATGACAGACTTTCCGAAGTAAAGGGTGTTTGCGCAGAGAGTGATATTCTGATTGCTTGTATGGGTCTTGACTCCGGTTTGGAAGGAGAAGAGGGCGATGAGGGCAATGAGTTTGCCAGTGGTGATAAGCCAAACTTGAATCTTCCCGGACTTCAGGAGGATATCCTGAAGGTAATGTATGAAAGCGGCAAGCCGGTGATTCTGGTGCTTCTTTCCGGTAGTGCGCTTGCAGTTACCTGGGCACAGGAGCATTTACCTGCAATTATTCAGGGCTGGTATCCCGGAGCACAGGGTGGTCGTGCAATTGCAGAGATTCTTTTCGGAGAGAAGTGTCCTGAGGGTAAACTTCCTGTGACCTTCTATTATTCAACAGAGGATCTTCCTGCATTTACCGATTACAGCATGAAGGGCAGAACCTATCGTTATATGACCGGTGATGCATTGTATCCCTTCGGCTATGGCTTGTCATATACCGATTTCGAATACAGCAATGTAAAAGTTAGCAGTCAGACCGTTGGCGAGGATGGTTTGGATGTATCTGCTACCGTCAAGAATACAGGTAAGATGGACGGTGCAGAAACCGTACAGGTTTATGTAAAAGTTTGCAAGGAAGGTACACCAAACGCTCAGTTAAAGGGTATCAGGAAGCTTTCCTTAAAGGCAGGAGAAAGCAAGGATGTAGTGCTTCATCTTCCCAAGGAAGCTTTCGGAGTTTACGATGAGAACGGTGTGCTCCAAATCGGCGGCGATATCAAGATTTTCGTAGGTGGCCAGGCTCCCGATGCCAGAAGTGCGAAGCTTACCGGCAAGACCGTTACCGAGATCGCTGTTAGAGCATAACCGCGATTTCTGTAAGAAAGTAACCGAGATTTCCGTGAGAGTGTAATGGGGATTCCCGTGAGAAAGTAATGGAGATTTCTGTGAGAAAGTAATACGTTTGTTTCTTTGAATTGTAGATAAGCATGCTCCCGTCTCTATGGCGTAAAGATGTAGGTGGAGGTTAAGGAGGATGCTTATTGCCCGTGTTATATGTAAAATGTTCCCGGTGCCCTTTGGGGCATCGGGATTCTATATTATTTCAATCTTTTCAACTTCTGTGTTTTCTTTCCCAAAATGGCTGTACATTTTTATTCCTATTTTTCTTTTTCTCTTCTGTTATTCTTAACAGCACATTCTTGACTTTTTCCTTTCCGGTTTTCATTTCCCGCAGCGTTTTTTCCTTCGCACTCCCCAACTTCTACTTTGTCTGGAGTAAAGGTTTCCGGGCAGAAATTATATGGCAGATATTTCAAGGCAGATAATTTAAGGCAGATAATTCATGGATTTATCTTCCGAAGCGCTTTACGTTGGCATCGAATCTTTTGGCAAGTTCATTTTTCGATGCAAGTTTCTTTTTGATTTTCTTTTGGGCATCGAGATTTCAGTGGACTCTGTCTTTCGATGCTTGCTTTTTCATTGTTTCCCGTATCAATGCATCGGGATTAAGAAAATTGCTGATAATCGATGCTTTTCCCGGTCATTTTCTTTTCATTTTCTAAGCAGATGCATCGGGAAATAGAGTTTCAAAGATTTGCGATGCCTGAATAATGGTTTGTTTGAGAATCGGGGCATCGAGAAACGAATTTAAGATAGTAATCGATGCCTTTGGCTTAACATCATTAGCGATTGGGCATCGGTAAATAATAAAAGTAAAAATCGCGATGCAATGGCTCCGCAGGAAGCCATATCGCTACATAAGGAGGTTGATTTTTATGAAAAAAGATTTCTTGAAGGTGACAAATCTCTATCAGGAAGCGCACAGGAGAAAACTGGAATTGGAGGAGGTGCTGGATACACTTCAGAAAAGAAGTGCGAAATATCCGGAGGGCAAAATCCATGTGATTTGCGGGAAAAAACGTATCCAGTATTATCTTCGAAAAAAACCGTCCGAAAAAAGCGGGGAGTATATTTCTAAGAAACAAGGACGTAAAATAGCCCTGTATTTGCAGAAACGTTACGATATGGAGATCACGCGTTACTTAGAACAGGAAATTAAAAATCTATCTATATTTTTAGAGAAGACGGAGGGGATAACGGAGCAAATTCAAAATGTTTACGGACAACTTCCGGAAGAGATAAAACAACTAGTTCAGCCACTGGATATTCCGGAGGAAGACTTTGTGAAGGCATGGCTGAGTGTCCCGTTTGAGACGAAAGGAGTAAAGGATGATGGCCCGTTGTATATCACGGATAACGGGGAAAAGGTGCGGTCAAAATCGGAGCTGAACATTGCCAACGCTCTTTACAAGCATCATATTCCTTATAAATATGAGTGTCCGCTCACAATGAAAAATGGCTTGATGATTTTTCCGGACTTTACTGTGCTGCACCCTCATAAACGTAAGGAATTCTATTGGGAGCATCGGGGAATGATGGATGACCGGGAGTATTTAAAGCACACTCTCTTACGAATAAAGGAGTACGAAAGGATGGATATCTATCCCGGTGATGGACTGATTTTAACGGAGGAATCTTCTGCAATTCCATTGGGGACAGATGAAATAGAAAGACAAATTCGCCATTATTTTCTGTGATTTATTGCCAAAAAAGATTGGATTTGATATGATTCGAATGAGAGAGTCTTGCAAAAGTCTTTCGAAAAAAGAGTCCCGCAGAAAACGTTTGAAAAAAGACTTTCGCAGAAAAAGTTTGAAAATACCTAAAAAGGGGGAGAGCCGAGGGGACAATTGCTTTGCATAGGGCATTGATGACGCGCCAAATATTTTTGAAAAAATGGTGCGTTGCGTGAAAAGGAATTGTAGAATGCGGCCGAGATTATGAAGAAAATCATCGTAAGTTTATTACTTGGTTTAACCATCAGCTTAACCGCTTGTGGAGAACCCAAAGTAACCGAACTTCCATTATATGCTTCGGAAGCTTCCAAAGTTTTAGAGCAGATAAGCAGTAAGATGGACGAAAGTGAGCTGGCAAGCCTTAGCGAAGCAGAAAGCATTGTGGCTTCCATGATGGCTTCCCAGGAAGAAAGCCATTCACACGAATCCACCGAAGAAGTTGCTTCCGGTGAAGAAAGTACGGAAGCAAGTACCGAGGAAAGCACCGAAAGCACACAGGAGTCACAGGAAAGTACCGAAGGCTTAGGTGAAGCTTCAACCGAAAGTAGTGAAGAAATCCCCACCAGTGCAGAAGAAAGCACCGAGGAGAGTAAGACACAGGAATCCAAGGTAGAGGAAAGCAAAACCCAGGAATCCACACAGCAGTCCAAGGTGGAGGAGAGCAAGACCCGGGAATCCAAAGTAGAGGAAAGTAAAACACAGGAATCTACACAACAAGTTACACAAGAGTCTACACAACAAGTTACACAAGAATCTACACAACAGCAGACAGAGGAAAGTACACAGCAGACCGTTGAAGTACCCACCGTTTGCAGTCACACCTACGAAAAGGTAATGATGTTAGCAGCCACCTGTACCCAGGGTGCTACCTACGTGGACAAGTGCACCAAGTGTGGTGACCTTCAAAACTGCAGAGTGGAGGGCGAAGGTTTAGGACATGATTATGTTGATACCATCGGAGTCCAGTCCACCTGTACCTGCCAGGGAACAGCACTAAGAACCTGTACCCGATGTGGTTATGCAATCGCCGGATGGCTTCCCTTAAAGGACCATGAATATGAAGAATGGATTGTGGATGAAGGAAACTGTAAAGAGCAGGGACTGGTAGTTCATACCTGCAAGAACTGTGGTCAGCACTATGATGAGAATCGTTGGTTCCATCAGGGTGAACATACATGGAAAACAAAAGAGTACCAAAGATTTAACGAAGAAACCTTAGAGTGGGAAACCTACACCAAAACGAAGTGTAGTGTTTGTAACAGTGTAAAAGAATAACAAAAAATAAAAAGGAAGATCCTGTCAAGTCAGACAGGATCTTTTTTCATCCTTGGAAAGGAGAAAACGAATAGATGAAACGAAAAGCAAAAAGCATCCTGGCGCTTATGTTTGGTCTGCTGTTTCTGGGGATTTCCTTTGTGTCCTCCCCGGGTGTTGCATCTGCAGCCGGACAGGCAGACTGCCCCTATATGAAAATACATCAGGCTCTGACATCAAAGGGTGTGATGAACTATTACTGGACCATAGACCAGCCTGCCCCCATTGATTATAACAGTGGAGACACCTCCTATGTACCTTATAACTGGTACAAATATTACGGAACGTCCCTAAATCCATCCTACTGGAACGAGTTTGGTACAGAGGTTTATACGGGAATTACCATAAAGACAGTGACCGCAGGAGTAGGTCAGCATGTCTATGACAAACCGGTGGTGGGAGAGGTTCCCATTGGCAAATGGGTGGTTGACTGGAAATGGGGCCACTGCTATCATGGCTATTCTCAGAGAACGGGAACCTGGGGTGGAATAGACGTAAACAGTTCCGTCTGTGGTACCGCATACTACAGTGGCTGGAATGCCTACTGTGCAGACTGCGGACAGCTGTACAAGGAACAGTTTGTATATTCCGATGCAGCACATCTAAAAGAACTGAAATACTTAAACACCGACTGGCATTATCAAAGCGTGTGTAACTCCTGTAGATACCTTTGGGATAATTATGCATCGATTTTGCGCAGAAACTTTTTTTTCGATGCATTTTAAAGGTGTAAAAAAGGGCTAAAGCATCGGAAACTAGGAATCACAACGATATCGATGCAAACTCCGGGCGCAGCTAGGCAATCTGGGCATCGGGAACCAGAAAACACAATGATATCGATGCAAACCACACTTGCAGGGAGTTTTAAAAGCATCGAGAAGCGGGGAATACAGAGATTCCGATGCAAAATGCCTGGGCCAAAATGGTTGAGGCATCGGAAAAGGTGGAGAATAGCATTTCCCGATGTATAAAATATCCTGTAGAAGGGCTCCGGAAGCATCGGAGAACAGGAACCATCATAAAATCGATGCAAACCAGTGAAAAAGTCCTTTTCTTTTGCAATTGCTATTTCGCGGGAAAAATGGTATTGTGGAAATAGTGGGTTTTTGTGTCCTGCGTTCATAAGAATTGGAGAGGTGACGTGAAAAATGAATGGTAAATGGTCTCAGTTGTGGTTGAAATACGATTCCAAAAAGGAATGCGGAAATGCAGCTTTTTTGCAGGCGGTTACAATCTGTGGGTTTGATGAAAATCATGCGGTGGTAAAGAATGCAATCGAGGAGTTGAAGATGGGAGCGCAGGGAATGCTTGGTGTTGCCCCTTCCATTTCAGCAGGAGGTTGTGAAAGCGATAAGAACGGTTTGGCCATTGTGAAGGTGGCAAAGCAGGAAGAAAACATCCTGGAAGAGGGTTATTCCTTGGAAGCAAAGGACGGCACGCTTACCTTAAAGGCTTGCGATGAGAAGGGACTTTTGTATGGTATCTTCCACGTGCTGCGTGTGGTTTCCATGGAGAAGAGTCTGGCAGAGGTGAATATTCTTTGCAATCCCAGCAATCCTCTTCGTATGTACAATCATTGGGACAATATGGACGGAAGTATCGAAAGAGGATATTCCGGTCTTTCCTTCTTTTATGAGAATAACGAAATCATTATAAACGAGCGAACCAAAGACTATGCCAGATTGATTGCCAGCGTGGGAATCAATGGGGTGGTAATCAACAATGTAAATGTAAAACAGGCGGCCACTTATCTGATTGATAAAAGATATTTTCAGGAAGTTTGTCGGCTGGCAACCCTGTTTGCAGGATATGGTATCAAATTATTCCTGAGCTTAAATTATGCCGCTACCATCGAGCTTGGCGGTTTGGACAGTGCAGATCCCTTGGAGCCTAAGGTAATTGCATGGTGGCAGGGCAAAATGAAGGAAGTGTTTGAGACCATACCGAATCTTGGAGGCTTTTTGGTAAAGGCGGACTCCGAAGGACGTCCCGGCCCCTTTACCTACGGCAGAACCCAGGCAGATGGTGCAAACATGCTTGCAGATATTGTTAAGCCTTATGGTGGTATCATTATTTGGAGATGCTTTGTATATAACTGTACCCAGGACTGGAGAGACTATAAGACGGACAGAGCAAGAGCCGGCTATGATAATTTTATTAAGATGGACGGAGATTATCATGAAAATGTTATTCTCCAGATTAAGAATGGCCCCATGGACTTCCAGATTCGTGAGCCCATTTCTCCCCTTCTCGGTGGACTGAAGAAGACCAATCAGATGCTGGAGGTACAGGTAGCACAGGAATATACCGGACATCAGATTGATGTTTGCTATTTGATTCCCATGTTTAAAGAAATTCTGAATTTCAAGACCTACTGCAAGGAAACCCAGGATACGGTGGCGGATGTTATCAGTGGCCGTACCATGGGAAATAAGAATGCGGGTATTGCGGCAGTCATTAATACCGGTAATGACTTGAATTGGACCGGAAATGAATTGGCAGCGGCAAATCTTTACGGTTTTGCCCGTTTGGCATATAATACAGACCTTTCCGCAGAGGAGATTTTAGACGAGTGGATTCCGCAGAGTATTTCTACTTCTTCTCAGGTAATTGAGAAGATTAAGCGTATTTTGCTTCCATCCAGAGTGGTATACGAAAACTATACCAGTCCTTTGGGAATCGGCTGGATGGTAACCCCTCATGAGCATTATGGATGTAGCGTGGATGGTTATGAGTATTCCCGTTGGGGAACTTATCACAGAGCGGACCATTTGGGAATCGGCGTAGACAGAAGCGAGAACGGAACCGGATATGCGTTGCAGTACCATGAGCCCAATGCTTCCATGTACAATCACATGGAGACCTGCCCGGAAGAATTACTGTTATTCTTCCATCATGTACCATATACATATGTATTAAAGAGCAATAAGACCGTAATTCAGCATATTTATGACAGTCATTTTGAGGGCGTGGAGCAGGTAGAGGAAATGATTGCTACATGGGAAAGCTTAAAGGGAAGCATTGAGGATTCTGTTTTTGAATCTGTAAAAGCCCGATTTGGTCGTCAGTTATATAATGCAAAGGAATGGAGAGATCAGGTAAACTCTTATTTCTATCGCAAGAGCGGAATTGCGGATGAGAAGAACCGCCCGATTTATTAATTAGGAGATTCGAATATGATTCAGGAAAAAACCATGGAATTGTTTGTAAAGGACTGGACCTTTTTAAAGACCCCTTTGGATACGGAACTTTCGGATGTGAAACAAAAGATTGCATCGTTTCAGCCGGTGGAATTGCCTCATGACTGGTTGATTTATCAATCCAGGGATTTGTATGAGGACAGTTTCGGCTGGTATCGAAAGCTGATAACGGTGGAAGAGAAAGCAAAGCATTTTCTCCTCCGTTTTGACGGTGTATATATGAATTGCACGGTTTATGTCAATGAAAAGGCCGTGTTTGACTGGAAATACGGATATTCCACCTTTACAGTGGACCTTGCGGCATATTTGGAGCAGGGAGAAAATGAGTTGATGGTGTTAGTGCGTCATCAGTCTCCCAATTCCCGTTGGTACTCCGGTGCCGGAATTTATCGAAATGTTTGGAAAAAAGAGTGCGGAGAGTGTTTCCTTCCCCTGGACGGAACCTATGTGGTAACTTCTTTGGCAGACAAGAATATTTCTTTGTATAAGCCACTTCCTTCCGATTGCGATTTTCAGATGGATTTGGAGACGGAAGTAGAGGGTGCAGGCGACAATACACTTGTAGCATATTCCCTGTGGCAGCAGGAAGCCTGCGTGGCAGAGCTTGGTGTATCCAAGGTAGAGGAAAAGAAGGCCAGTCTCCTGACTACAATCAAAGCGCCGAAGCTTTGGAGCATCGACAATCCCAATTGCTACGAATTGCACGTGGATTTAATGGATGGTGCGAAGAAGGTGGACAGCCAGCAATATACGGTAGGATTCCGCACCAAGGCTTTTGATCCGGAAAAGGGATTTTTCCTCAATGGAAGCTATGTAAAGGTTCACGGAGTATGTGAGCACCATGACTTGGGAAGTCTTGGTTCTGCATTCCATCTGGAGGCATTGCGCCGTCAGTTTGTCATTCTAAAGGAAATGGGCGCCAATGGTATTCGTACCAGCCATAATATGCCGGCCCCGGAATTTATGGAGCTGGCAGACCGTATGGGATTTTTGGTATTAAGTGAAGCCTTTGATATGTGGGAGCGTCCCAAAACTACCTACGATTATGCCAGATTCTTTATCGAATGGGCAGGAAAAGATGTGGAGAGCTGGGTGAGAAGAGACCGAAATCACCCCAGCCTTTTGATGTGGTCTATCGGAAACGAAATCTATGATACCCATGCTGACGCCCATGGTCAGGAGATTACCAGAAGACTTTGCGGATATGTGAAGCAGCATGACCCCAAGGGCAATGCGGAGCCTACCATTGGTTCCAATTACATGCCTTGGGAGGGTGCGCAGAATTGTGCGGATATCGTAAAGATGGCCGGCTACAATTATGGAGAGCGGTACTATGCGGACCATCATAAGGCCCATCCCGATTGGATTATGTACGGCAGCGAGACCGCTTCTGTGGTTCAGAGCCGTGGCATTTATCATTTCCCGCTTTCCCAGTCCATTTTGTCCGATGAGGATGAGCAGTGCTCTGCCCTGGGGAATTCCTCTACCAGCTGGGGTGCGGAGAGTACTGTGAAATGTATTACGGATGACAGAGATGCAACTTTTATCTGGGGTCAGTTTATCTGGACCGGATTTGATTATATCGGCGAGCCGACGCCTTATCATACCAAGAATTCCTATTTTGGACAAATTGATACCGCTGGTTTCCCGAAGGATTCTTATTATATTTTCCAGGCAGAGTGGACCGATTACAAGAAGGCTCCTATGGTGCATTTGTATCCCTATTGGGACTTTAATCCCGGTCAGAAGATCGATGTATGCGTATGCTCCAACTGTCCTGAGGTGGAGTTGTTTGTAAACGGAAAATCCATGGGTAGAAAGCAATTTGACCATCAGCACGGTCTGGAGCTTTTGGCCAACTGGCAGGTGCCTTATGAGGCCGGCACGATTCTTGCAATTGCTTATGATGAGCAAGGGCTTGAAGTGGCAAGACAGCAGCATGTTTCATTTGGAACCGGTAAGTCGCTTGTACTTACTGCAGATAAATCATCCTTGCAGGCAGACGGAAAAGACCTGTGTTTCCTGACCATTGAGACTGTGGACGAAAACGGTAATCCGGTGGAGAATGCGGTGGATTATGTTGATGTAAAGGTGGAGGGCGAAGGCCGTCTGTTGGGAATGGACAATGGTGACAGTACCGATGTGGATTCCTATAAGTGCGGTACCCGTAAGCTTTTCTCCGGCAAGCTCTTAGCGATTGTGGGAAGTACCACAAAGGCCGGTTCGATTCGCGTAACGGTTACCGGAGAGGGCTTGGAGCCTGCATCTTTAGAGCTTCTTTCCTGTGGGGAAACCTTGGAGGAGGGTTATCTGGAGGATTGCCAGGATACACCTTTTGACGGAAGAAAGACCATTCCGGTGCGCAAGGTGGAACTGGTGGCGCATGGGGATACAAAGCTTACCCCTGACTGCAAGGAAGTTTTGATTGATGCGAACATTTTCCCTGCAAATGCCGATGATGTGGAATTGATTTTCAGAGTAGTAAACGATACCGGTATTGAAGTGAATACCGCAAAGATTGAAAAGGTTACAAATGAAGACGGCAGGATTTCCGCGAAGCTGGTGGCACTGGGAGACGGTGCTTTCAAGGTGCGCTGTATGGCAAAGGACTCGATGGGAAAGATAACTGTAATTTCCCAGTTGGAATTTGAGGCTACCGGTCTTGGTACGACCTTCCTGAATCCTTACGAACTGATTACGGCAGGACTTTTCAGTGACAGTATCGGAGATATCGGAAACGGAAATGAAAAGGGTATTTCCACCGCAAGAGACGGTGTCAGTGGAGTGGTGTTTGACAATGTGGACTTTGGCGATTACGGCTCCGACGAGTTGACCATGCCGATCTTTGCCTTGGATGGACAGACTTACGAAATTGATATCTGGCTGGGCAAGCCCTTGGCAGAGGGCAGCCGACTGCTTACTACGGTGCAATATCAGAAGCCTCCGATTTGGAATGTATACCAGGAGGAGACCTTTAAATTGCCGGAGCGAATTAAGGGTGTTGTAAGCATTGGATTTACTTTGAAATTTAAGGTACACATTAAGGGCTTCTATTTCACGAAGCAGAATAAGGCCTATGGCAGGCTGTTTGCAATGGAGGCAAATCGTGTGTATGGAGATACCTTCGAAAAGAAAGAAAAATATGTAGAAGAAATCGGAAATAACGTAACTTTGGAATATGATGATATGCATTTTGACCAGGAGGGCGCAACCCGGGTAACCATTTGCGGACGTACTCCGTTAGCCAATAATACGATTCACATGCGGTTTACGCCGTCTGACGGTGGAGAAATCGTAAGTCGTATGGCGGAGTTCGCGGGAGACGGTACCGGAGAATATCGGGTACAGACCTTCTCGATTGAAAAACTGTCCGGTGTAGGCCGTTTGGATTTTGTATTCCTGCCCGGAAGCCAGTTTGATTTTGCATATTTTCAATTTCAATAAAAGGAGTTTTTGAAAATGTTAAGTTTATTGTTACCAAATCTGTCAGCTGCACATATGGCTTTTTTTGGTATTCTGTTTGCCTTTTTTGCTACGGTAATTGCCACTTCGAAATTAGCTCCCTTCTTACCCAAGGACGGAGGAAGAGCCTTTGCCCATGACGGGAAATTATCCGCAGGTAAACCCAGAGGGGCAGGTATCATTTTTGTCATTGCCTTTGTGGTATCCGTGCTTTTGTTTGTACCGTTGGAGCCGGAAATCATTATTTACATGGTTTTGATTTTTGTGTGCATGATGACCGGTTTTTTGGATGATGCAGCAGAGAAGCCTTGGGGAGAATACAAAAAAGGATTTTTGGATTTGTGTGTGGCAGCGTTAACCGCATTGACCTTTTTGAAATACAATTCCAGCACCATCGAATTGTCTTTTTTCCATGTATCAATTACATTGCATCCCATTGTGTATGCTATTTTAGCGGTGATTTTGGTATGGACTTCCGTCAACGTTACCAACTGTGCAGACGGTGTGGACGGACTCTCCGGTACGCTGACCATCGTTACCTTGATGACGATTTACGGAATCAATCGTGTCAAAGGATTGCCGGATTTCTTTTCTTTGACAATTCTTTTGTTTGCGGTATCGATTCTGGGTTATCTTTGGTATAATGCCACACCCAGTAAACTGATGATGGGTGACGCCGGTTCCCGTGCCATGGGACTTTTCATCGCAATAGCGATTATGAAAACCGGTTCCCCTTTGTTGTATATTCCGGTGGCATTGGTGCTCTTGTTGGACGGAGGATTGGGTCTGCTCAAGGTATCCCTGATTCGTTTTTGCAAGATTCACATTATGAAAAATATTCGTACACCCTTACATGACCATGTGAGAAAAGTATGGGATTGGTCCAATACACAGACCGTATTTCGCTTTGCCATCATTCAGATTATTTTGGCGGTAGCGGTTATCTATGGAATTCAGTAAGGAGAAGAAATATGTTTGATCAGCTGACAGCCGGTGATATCAAAAAAATGGAAGAAGAAATTGAATACCGTAAGCTGGTGGTTCGTCCACAGGCGCTGGAGGATGTAAAAGAGACCAGAGCGCACGGTGATTTGAGTGAAAATTTTGAGTATCATGCGGCAAAGAAATTTAAAAATCAAAACGAAAGCAGAATTCGATATTTGGAGAGAATGATTCGTACCGCCAATGTAATTTCGGATGAGTCTGCGGAGGACGAGGTGGGTATCAACAATACCGTTACCGTGGAATTCGTGGATGATCAAAGCACGGAGGTCTATCGAATTGTCACTACCGTCAGGGGCAATTCCCTGGAGGGACTTATCAGCAACGAATCTCCCATGGGAAAGGCACTTCTGGGCCATAAGGTTGGAGATGTGTGTCATGTACAGGTAAATGATGCGGTAGGGTATGATGTAGTCATCAAAAACATCGAAAATACGGTAGATGACAGTAGCGACAAGATAAGGAGTTTTTAGGAGTTTTATGAAGGATTATCTGTTATTTGATTTGGACGGAACCTTGACGGATCCCAAAATCGGAATTACCACCTGCGCTCAGCATGCCCTTCGTTCTTTTGGTATCGAGGTGGAAAATCTGGACGAGTTGGAGCCTTTCATCGGGCCACCCCTAAAAACCAGTTTTATGGAGTTTTATCATTTGACCGAAGAACAGGCCAATGAGGCTATTCGGGTTTACAGAGAGCGTTATGCAACCCAGGGCCAATATGAGAATGTGATTTATCCGGGAATTGCCAGAATGCTTCGCCACTTAAAACAAAAAGGACTTCATTTGGCAGTTGCTTCCAGTAAGACCACAAACTTTGTGGAAAGTATTCTGGACCATTTCGGAATTCGTAAGTATTTTGATGTGGTGGTGGGGAGCGAATTGGACGGAACCCGCTCCACGAAAACCGAGGTGATGCAGGAGGCCCTTTCACAACTGTTCAAAAATATTCCCGTAAACAAAGAGCGGGTGTATATGATTGGAGACCGAAACTTTGATATTGTCGGCGCGAAGGAACTAAAGGTGGAAAGCGTGGGCGTAACATACGGCTACGGCGGTATGGAGGAACTTCGGGAAGCTCATGCGGATTACATTGTTCGTTCCGTCAGAGAGTTGGAGGAGTTTCTGCTTCGGGGCTTTTCCGATGAAGAGATTCAGGAAACCGTTTCCTCCAAGGTGATGGGCGTATTCCTGCCGATTCTTTTATTCCTGATTGTCAGAAGCATCGTGCAAAATGCAGGGGGAATGCTATTCCAAAAAGATGGACAACTTGCGGATAATTTGCAAATACTGATTGCCGGCATGGGATTTCTGGCCGGTGGTGCCGCAATGTTTCCCATGGCACAGAAGCAGATTCGACAGACCGAAAAGAAAGAGCGTCTGCACCGTCTGCTTATTTATCCGCCCCTCTATTATGTGATTGCGGTGGTTATGACAATCGGTTTCGTTTTTGGCATCACGATTTTGTTGAATTTATGTGGCCTGGTGGGAATGTCGGGCGAGTATAAGCAGGTGAGTGAAAATCAGGTAGCAGGCAACATTTTTCTCCGACTCATTGTTTTTGGCTGTATCAGTCCGGTGGCGGAGGAGCTGGTTTTCCGAGGAATCGTTTTTAATCGATTCAAGGAATTCCCCAAGCTTCGGATAAAATATGTGCTGCTCTTGCAGGCACTACTATTCGGAATTTATCACATGAATATTGTTCAGGGAATTTACGGATTCCTTATGGCGCTTTTGATTGCCTATGGATATGAGTATTTCGGAGAGTTCAAGGTGCCGGTACTGATGCATGTGATTGCCAATGTATTGGCAGTTCTTCTGGCCGCCGTTTCGGTGCCGTGGATTTTTAAGGGCTGGATTGCATGCATTCTGTGTATGCTTGTTGGCGGTTTGTCATTGCATTATTTGAAAAAACATCGAGCTTAATGAGGAGAAGGATATGAAGTTTTCCATCATTGTGGTTTCGCTTAACCCGGGAAACAAATTAAAGGACACATTGAAAAGTGTGCGGATGCAAACCTATCAGGATTATGAAGTGATCATAAAGGATGGCGGAAGTAAGGACGACAGTCTTTCTACCATCACGGAGGAACTGAAGGACCAAAGAATCACCTTATATCAGGAACCGGACAAGTCGATTTACGAGGGGATGAATCAGGCAGTGGTTCATGCTACCGGAGATTATGTATATTTCCTGAATTGCGGAGATGCTTTTCATGATGAAAAGGTTTTGGAAAGAGTGGCGGAATGCCTTTCAAAACAGGATGCCAAGTCCAGGATGATTTTGTACGGGAATATATTTGGAGTCAAAAACCAGGTATGGATCAGTCCCTCGCCTGTGATTAACGGATTTACCTGTTATCGAAATGTGCCCTGTCACCAGGCTTGCTTTTATGATACAGGGCTTTGCAAGGAAAAAGCCTTTGAGACCAAATTCAGAATTCGCGGGGATTATGAACACTTTTTATGGTGCTATTACCGGGGAAAAGCCGGCATGGTGTATCTGGATGCGCCTATCGCGGATTATGAGGGTGGTGGCTATTCCGAGACCAAAGAGAACCTGAAGCGTTCCAAGAAGGAGCATAAGGAAATTACAGAAAAATATATGTCCGGGAAGGACCTGTTCCGGTATCGTTCCATCATGTTGTTGACTTTGGCACCGGTGCGAACCCGGTTGTCCGAAAGCCCGGTTTTCTCGGGAATGTATAACAAACTTCGAAGCGGCTTGTATCGAAAGTAGGCTGGTATTCAATTAACGGTGGTATGAAGAAAAAGTTCTTCCGATGAGAAGAAAACCGGATAAAAGTCCGGAAAGAGAGGAGAGAAATCAATGATACTTGCAATTGATGTGGGAAATACCAATATCGTTTTCGGATGTATGGATGAGAAAACCAAGAAGACGATTTTTGAGGAAAGAATTCACACGGATTTTCAGAAAACATCTGTAGAATATGCAATTTCCATCAAAACCATCATGGATATTCATAATATTAATCCGGAGGATATCGAGGGAGGTATTTTGTCCTCTTCCGTGCCACCTGTTACCCGTCAGGTAAAGAACGGTGCAGAGATTCTTTTGAAGAAGTCGGTTTTGGAGGTTGGCCCCGGATTAAAGACCGGAGTGGACATTAAGATTGACGATCCCGCTTCTCTGGGTCCGGATCTTTTGGTGGGAGCAGTTGCAGGTATTGCGGAGTACGGTACTCCTTTGATTATCGTAGATATGGGAACTGCTACAACCATTTCGGTTATTAACGACCAGAAGCGGTTTATGGGCGGTATGATTATTCCCGGCGTTAAGGTGTCTTTGAATGGTTTGACCAATCATGCGGCACATCTTCCGGAGATTGCAATTAAGCTTCCGAATAAGCTGATTAACGGCACCACCGTGGGAGCAATGCAGAGCGGTAGTATTTACGGCCATGCTGCTTGTATTGACGGTATGGTGGAACGCATTTGGGAAGACCTGGGTTACAAGACCACTGTTGTAGCAACCGGAGGTTTTGCTACCACTGTAATTCCCTGCTGCAAGAATAAAATTGCAGTGGATAATCAATTATTGATTAAGGGTCTTTTGGCGCTTTACGAAAAAAATAAAGTGCAGCAAAAAAAATAAAAAAGATACTTTACAGATAAATCAAATAGGTGTATAGTAACCTAAAGTCGCAATGAGGCGTAGCATGCTCATTGCGACTTTTTTTATTGCGAGGAAGGAAAACAAGCACGAGCGAAGCGAAGTATTTGTTTTCACCCGAGCATAAATGAAATAAATGCACAAGCCACGA
>DCGY01000096.1:40931-46839 GCA_002314715.1 Lachnospiraceae bacterium UBA1766
GAAGCAGAGGGCATTTATGAATGCAAAGTGATGCAGGTATTAACACTCATTTGAGAGTGATAGGGATAGGAAGGAGAAATGCAATGTTTGATGCAAAAAGAGAGAATCCGTTAGCACCCTTGTACAGGGAGGAGTTTGAGCATGATAACTGCGGTATTGGTGCATGCGTAAACATTAACGGAAAGAAAAGTCGCGAAACAGTAGTGGATGCTCTTAAGATTGTGGAAAATCTGGAGCACAGAGCAGGTAAGGATGCAGACGGAAAAACCGGAGACGGTGTCGGTATTCTCACCCAGATTCCTCATGACTTCTTTGCAAGAGTTACCAAAGAACTTGGAATGAACATTGGCAAAGAGCGTGAATATGGTGTAGGTATGTTCTTCTTTCCCAAGGAGGAGCTTGCCAGAAACCAGGCAAAGAAAATGTTTGAAATCATTATCGAGAAAGAGGGCATGGAGTTCCTTGGATGGAGAGAGGTTCCTACCTATCCTTCCGTACTGGGCAGCAGAGCATTGGAGTGCATGCCCTACATTATGCAATGTTTTGTAAAGAAACCTGCCGATGTAAAGACCGGTATTGAGTTTGATCGTAAGTTATATATCGCAAGACGTGTATTTGAGCAGTCTACCGATAATACCTACGTGGTTTCCTTCTCCAGCAGAACCATCGTTTACAAGGGAATGTTTTTGGTAGATCAGCTTCGCACCTTCTTCGCTGATTTGCAGAGCGAGGACTATGTATCCGCCATTGCTATGGTGCATTCCAGATTCTCTACCAACACCAATCCCAGTTGGGAGAGAGCACATCCAAACCGTTTCATTGTACACAACGGTGAAATCAATACCATTCGCGGTAATGCGGACAAGATGCTTGCAAGAGAAGAAACCATGCATTCCGAGTACTTAAAGGGACAACTTTATAAAGTACTTCCTGCCATCAGCAAAACCGGTTCCGATTCCGCTATGCTGGATAATACCTTGGAATTCCTGGTAATGAACGGTATGGAGCTTCCGTTGGCAGTCATGATTGCCATTCCGGAGCCTTGGGCAAACAATAAGGCAATGTCTCAGACCAAGAGAGATTTTTATCAGTATTTCGCAACCATGATGGAGCCCTGGGACGGTCCTGCTTCCATTTTGTTCTCCGACGGAGATATTATGGGTGCGGTGCTTGACCGAAACGGACTTCGTCCTTCCAGATATATGATTACCACAGACAACACCTTGATTCTTTCTTCTGAAGTAGGTGTATTGGATATTGCTCCGGAAAAGATTCTTGTAAAAGAGAGACTTCGTCCCGGCAAGATGCTTTTGGTAGATACCGTAAAAGGCTGTGTAATCGATGATGACAGCCTGAAAGAGAAATACGCCGGTGAGCATCCCTACGGTGAGTGGTTGGATTCCAATCTGGTATATTTAAAGGATTTGGTAATCCCCAATGAGCGTGTTCCCGAATATACCTATGAAGAACGTCAGAGAATGCAGAAGGCATTCGGATATACCTATGACGAAATGAAGACCAGTATTCTTCCTATGGCGAAGAACGGTGGAGAAGCCATTGCGGCTATGGGCGTGGATACTCCTATTCCGGTTTTGAGCAAGGAAAATCATCCTTTGTTCCATTATTTCAAGCAGTTGTTTGCACAGGTAACCAATCCTCCCATTGATGCAATTCGTGAGGAGATTGTAACCGCTACGACCGTGTATATCGGAAGTGCGGGAAATCTGTTGGAGGAAACTCCCGATAACTGTAAGGTGCTTTCCATCAATAACCCGATTTTGACCAACACCGATATTTTGAAAATTCGTTCTATGAAGGTGGAAGGCTTTGGCGTAGAGGTGATTCCCATTACCTACTACAAGAATACAAGCCTTGAAAGAGCAATCGAAAGATTATATGTAGAAGCAGATAAAGCAATTTCTGAGGGTGCAAATATCTTAATTCTTTCTGACCGTGGAGTGGATGAGAACCATGTTCCCATGCCTTCGTTACTGGCAGTATCTGCTTTGAATCAGCACTTGGTTAAGACCAAAAAGAGAACCCGTGTGGCGCTTATTTTGGAATCCGGAGAACCCAGAGAAGTACATCATTTTGCAACTTTGCTTGGTTATGGTGCATGTGCAATCAATCCTTATTTGGCACAGGATACTATTCGCGAGCTGATTGACAATCATATGCTGGATAAGGATTATTATGCAGCAGTAAACGATTACAACAGTGCGGTTCTTCACGGCATTATCAAGATCGCTTCCAAGATGGGTATCAGCACCATCCAGTCTTATCAGGGATCTCAGATTTTTGAGGCAATCGGCATTGCACCGGAAGTCATTGAAAAGTATTTCGGAAGCACCGTCAGCCGTGTGGGCGGTATTAAGATAAAGGATATTGAAAACCAGGTAGACAAATTGCATTCCACTGCTTTCGATCCTTTGGGACTGGGCAATGATCTGACCTTAAACAGCCCCGGACATCACAAGATGCGCAGCGGTGGCGATGAGCATTTATATAATCCTGCAACCATTCATTTGTTACAGGAGTCCACCAGACGCGGAGATTATGAGCTGTTCAAGCAGTATACTGCGTTGGTAAATGATGAAACCTCCATCAAGAACTTAAGAGGTTTGATGGAATTTAAATATCCCAAGAAGGGTATCTCCATTGACCATGTAGAGTCTGTAGAGGATATTGTAACCCGTTTCAAGACCGGTGCAATGTCTTACGGTTCTATTTCCAAGGAAGCACATGAGACCATGGCAATTGCCATGAATCGCTTACATGGTAAGAGTAATTCCGGTGAAGGTGGCGAGGAATTGGATCGTCTTACTGTCGGACCGGATGGCTTGAATCGTAATTCTGCAATCAAGCAGGTAGCAAGTGGACGTTTCGGAGTTACCAGCCGTTATTTGGTAAGTGCGGATGAACTTCAGATTAAGTTGGCACAGGGTGCAAAGCCCGGTGAAGGTGGTCACTTGCCCGGAGGAAAGGTTTACCCTTGGATTGCAGAGTGCAGACATTCTACTCCCGGTGTTTCTTTGATTTCTCCGCCTCCTCATCATGATATTTATTCCATTGAGGACTTGGCCCAGTTGATTTATGATTTAAAGAATGCAAATAAAAAAGCACGTATTTCCGTAAAGCTTGTATCTGAGGCAGGCGTTGGTACCATTGCAGCAGGTGTTGCAAAGGCAGGTGCCGGAGTCATTCTGGTATCCGGTTACGACGGAGGTACCGGAGCTGCACCCAGAAGTTCTATTCATAATGCAGGTCTTCCTTGGGAGCTTGGTTTGGCTGAGACCCATCAGACCTTATTGATGAACGGACTTCGTAACAAGGTTCGTATTGAGACCGATGGTAAGCTGATGAGTGGCCGTGATGTGGCTATTGCAGCAATCCTTGGTGCGGAAGAATTTGGTTTTGCAACTGCTCCCCTGGTAACCATGGGATGCGTAATGATGCGTGTATGTAACCTGGATACCTGCCCGGTGGGTATTGCCACCCAGAATCCGGAACTTCGTAAGAATTTCCGCGGTAAGCCGGAATATGTTGAGAACTTCATGAAGTTTATCGCTATGGAACTTCGTGAATACATGGCGAAGTTGGGTGTTCACAGCATTGATGAATTGGTGGGCAGAACCGATTTGATTCAGATTAAGGAAAATCTTACCAAGACACAGGCGCAGATTGATTTAAGCCAGATTCTTGCAAATCCTTATGAGAAGAGCAAACAGAAGCTGACCTTTGATGCAAAGCAGGTATTTGATTTTGAATTAGAGAAGACATTGGATGAAAAGGTTCTTCTTCCTGCATTTAAGAAAGCAATTGAAAAGGAAGAGAGCAAGGAAATCTCTGTAGAGGTTACCAATATCAATCGTTCCTTTGGTGCAATCCTTGGTAGTGAAATTACCGAGAAACTGGGAGACAGTGTAAAGGAAGATACCTTCCGTGTGAATTGTAAGGGTGCCGGCGGACAGTCCTTCGGTGCGTTTATTCCCAGCGGTTTAACACTGTCCCTGGAAGGCGATTCCAATGACTACTTCGGCAAGGGTCTTTCCGGAGGTAAGCTGGTGGTATTCCCTCCCGCAAACAGTGCGTTTAAGGCAGAAGAAAATATCATTATCGGTAACGTAGCACTTTATGGTGCTACCAGTGGTAAGGCATTTATTAATGGTGTGGCCGGTGAGCGTTTCTGTGTACGTAACTCCGGAGCAAAGGCTGTTGTAGAGGGCGTGGGTGACCATGGTTGCGAGTACATGACCGGCGGTTGTGTGGTTGTACTGGGTACCACAGGTAAGAACTTTGCGGCAGGTATGAGTGGCGGTATTGCCTATGTATTGGATGAGTCCAATGACTTATACAAGAGATTAAATAAAGAGATGGTTTCCTCCGGCGAAATCACATCCAAGTATGATGTGGATGAGCTGAAAGGTATGATTAAAGAGCATGTAGCTTGTACCGGATCCGTTAAGGGCAAAGAGATTCTCGAGCATTTCGATGAATATCTTCCCAAGTTCAAGAAGATCATTCCTCATGACTATGACCGTGTTATGAAGACCATTCTTCAGATGGAAGAAAAGGGACTGAGCAAGAAACAGGCACAAATCGAAGCATTTTATGCAAATACCAGACGCTAAGTGCGACTAGAAACGGAGGAAAGAACATGGGTAAGGCAACCGGTTTTATGGAATATAAAAGGGAAGTCAGCGTAGCTGAAGATCCCATCGAAAGAATCAAACATTTTAATGAATTTCACGAACATATGCCCAAGGAGAAGCAGCAGCTTCAGGGCGCACGTTGTATGGAGTGCGGTGTTCCTTTTTGTCAGGCAGGTATGAACATCTGCGGTATGACCAGCGGATGTCCTCTTCACAATTTGGTACCCGAGTGGAATGACCTGGTGTACACCGGTAACTGGGAGCAGGCATTCAATCGTTTAAAAAAGACAAACAGCTTCCCGGAGTTTACTTCCAGAGTATGTCCTGCACTTTGCGAGGCAGCATGTACCTGCGGATTAAACGGTGATCCGGTATCCACAAAGGAAAATGAGTATGCAATTATTGAGAATGCATATGCTACCGGATTGGCAGCAGCCCATCCGCCTAAGGTGCGTACTGGTAAGAGTGTAGCGGTTATCGGAAGCGGTCCCAGCGGTTTGGCGGTGGCAGATCAGTTAAATAAGCGTGGCCATCAGGTTACGGTTTTTGAACGTTCCGACCGTGTAGGTGGTTTGTTGATGTACGGTATTCCGAATATGAAGCTGGAAAAGCAGATTGTGGACCGTAAGATTCAGGTGATGAAGGAAGAGGGAATAACCTTTCAGACGGAGGTGGATGCCGGAAAGAAGGATGTGGCAGAACAGATTCTTAAGGATTATGACCGTGTGGTTTTGGCCTGCGGAGCTTCCAAACCTCGTGATATCAATGCACCCGGAAGAGATGCAGAGGGTATTTACTTTGCAGTGGATTTCCTGAAGGCTAACACCAAGAGCTTATTGGATTCAAACTTTGCAGATAAGAAGTATGTAGATACCAAGGATAAAAATGTGGTTATCATCGGTGGCGGTGATACCGGTAACGACTGTGTAGGTACTTCCATTCGTCATGGTGCAAAATCCGTTATCCAGATTGAGATGATGCCCAAGGCACCGGACAAGAGAGCAGAGAATAACCCCTGGCCCGAATGGCCCAAGATTTGCAAGACCGATTACGGTCAGGAGGAAGCAATTGCCGTATACGGTCAGGATCCCCGTATCTATCAGTCTACCGTAAAGGAATTTATCAAAGATAAAAACGGTAAATTAAAGGCGGTTAAGATTGTTTCCCTGAACTGGGAGAAAGATCCGGCAACCGGAAGAATGAACATGAAAGAGGTTGAGGGAAGCGAGAAAATTCTGGATGCGGAAATCGTTCTG
>DCGY01000099.1 GCA_002314715.1 Lachnospiraceae bacterium UBA1766
GGCCCAAAGCCCCTCTTTCGATTGTGCACAAATTACTTCTTACGTTTCTTTTTTTTACTGATTACCACAACAAATGCTGCCAGGGCCAAAACCACTCCGCCACCGCCTGCAAGACCTATGGCGGTCCAATTGGTTTTCTCTTCCTCGGTTACCAGACAGAATACTCCCTCGTTGCCAAGCATCTCCACTTCTTCATAGCTTCCCATGGATTTGGAATTCAACGCACGCCACTTATTTTGGTCCAGACGATATACGGTTGTAGTCCCCTGCTCGATATTCAACAGACGAATCTTGGTAACAGCATCCTCCTCCAAGCCTGTCTTTTCCATGGTCACCCGATATGCGTGAACCTTCGCTCCTTCCGCCAGATTAGAAGGAAGTTTTCCTGCGTATTCTTCAATGTGAACAGACGACGACTCCGTGAAGGTACCGGAAGCCAACACCATTGCCTTTTGATTCTCGTTCTTTTCACCGGACAACACCGTGACAATAGAGGTTTCCACCGCCTGTATTACAATGTTTCCTTCCAACGTACTTCCGTCAAAACCTTCCCATTCCATATAATCACCGGAATCGGTTTTCAGGGAAGGATACTCCAGATTTGCCAGTTCGAAACCGTAGGGGAGAATAGAAGCCTGCACCACATTCTCCTGCGTATCCAAAAACGTTACCGTCAACTCCCAGAACGCATTGGGCACATTCTCCATGGTCAGGAGGGTTTGATAGGAAACCGGTTCCGCCACTCCCACATAGCTGACCCCGTTAATTCCGTAGAGTTTGGTGCTGACGTAATAATTTCCCTCCATACGGTCCTTGATATTGCTGCGAATAATGGTAATGTCATCCTGGTCCTTGGCATCCTCTCTGTCCTGACCGGCGACAGCACCCACAAATCCATCTGCCGACAAAATGGTTACCATGGAATAACACTCCTTGATATATTCTGCCTGACCGGCAATTCCGCCTACGTATTTGCTTCCCCGAAGGACAGCATTGGAGCTGCAATGATCAATGATACCGCAACTGATTCCCGCGATTCCGCCAATGTAGTTTCCGGTTTCACTTTGGATTCTTCCGCTTCCCAGGGAATCGGTAACATATCCAATTTCCAGATTACCCACGATACCGCCGCCCTTTTCATTCTTCACGGTAATGAATCCGCTGTTGTTGCAACCCATTAACACTGCTCTTGCCAGATATCTGCCACCAACTTTCAGCTTGGTGGAGGTTTCATTATCCGCAATTTCTCTTCCCATGGCACCGGCAATACCGCCTACGTTTCGATCGCCCTGCACCACTCCTTCGTTGACACAGTCAAATACACGGGATGCATTTGTGGATTCCGGATCCTCCGCAGACTTATCCTCTACGAAATCCTCTCCGTTTGCAAGACCCTCAATGTGATCCAATTTATCAACCAGCAAATTGAAAATCTCGTTCATTTTATCGTTGATGGCCCGCATGTCTTTTTCCAAAATCTCGGAATGACGATAGGCATGATTATCCAGTCGATTTAAAAGCGAATTAATGGTATCCAGCTGTGTTTTCAGGGTATCGGAATTCTTATCGAAATTATCGCTGAAATTCACCGCTCTCAATTCCGGTAAAGAGTTCAGATAATCCAAAATCCCCTGCAATTCCTTGCCGGCTGACTGCATGGATTCATTCATGGCTCTGGCATCCGCAGAAAGCTGCTCCAGGTCATCATTTGCATTCTCCAAAGCATCCTCCGCATAAGGCCCGGTAACCTTAAAGATGGTATTGGCATTGCCAAGCATTCCACCGCTTGCCACTCCCGCATCCGATACATATTCCATTAAATCCAACAACAAATCAGCCAATTCCTGAATTTCATCTTCCGTCAAATCTTCTGCTTTTTTTGCATTTCCAAAATCATCCGTCAAAAGATCACGAATTTCATCCGAGGTATTTGAAATATTGTTTACCTCTTCCACCAACTGATCGGTCTGATTCTCCAGTTCATCCTTTGCATTGTCTACCGTGTCTTTATTGTTCTGCAGTACAAACCACATTGTCAAATAAGCCGGCTGATTGTCCAATGCGGTCACATCAAATCGGTACAAATCCGAGTCTGCATATTCCTTGGTGCATAGAATCTCCTGTCCGTCTTCACGCATCAGTGTAAACTTTTGCAATGCGTAGCCGGTATCCGAAAGAATCTGAATCGTACCTTCCCTGCCGGAAACATAATAGTTTGCCTTGCCGCCAACCGTATCACTGATGGGAATCACCGTAACCGGCTGATAGCTTGCTATAATTTCAATATCCGCGGATATACCGTCAGGTACCTGGTAATCGTACACATTCTTTTCAACCATGGATGCCAGGTTTTCTCCACCGGCAATATACAACGCTTCCAGGTAATAATGAGTTTCATTTGCACACACAATTTTTATGGAATCCTGTTCGGTTACGGAAGCCTTATCCACCAGTACCGAACCACCCACACCCGATACACTGTTGACACGATAATAGAGTCCCTGTTTCTTCTCAAACACGGTCTCGATACAAACCGGATTGGTCAAAGAGCCTGCTGCCAAATCATAGGTATATACACCCGTTGTCTCATTGGAACTTAACTCCTCCGCCGGAATGGTATATGTATTCGGTCCTCCCGCCGCACTGTCGGTTACCACCAGATGGTTCACCTGGTAGCCATCTGCACAGGTAATCACCACATTGGTATTTCTGGTAGTCGGATTGGTATATGTTACAACCGTACCACCCACATTTGAAACCGCATAGACACCAGTATCCTCCGTGGGATGGTAACGGAAGGTGCCCTCTGCCACCACATCACAAGCCGGCATCACAAAGGTATAAGACAGACCGGCCTGAAACGGAATATCCGCGCCTGTAGCATCCTGAATCTTTACGGAATCCGCATCCAGTTCGTAACCCGCCATTGCTGTAATGGATAACGTAACTGTTTCCCCCGGCATAGCTAAAATCGGGTCTGCGGTAATCGTTCCACCGGTACCGGTTACCACCTTTACCGAATGAGCGCCCTCCTTTTTTTGGAAGGTCACCACTACATTTCCGGATTTACCCGTAACCACTGTCGGAAGTGTCACACTGTCGGAATCGGAATACAGATTATCCCCTCCGTCCAGCGTAACACTGATTACTTCATACCCATCGGCAGGCTCTATTTTTAACGTCGTCCGGTCGGAAGACAGATACGCATGACCTCCCGCATTGGAAGAAATCACATAATTTCCTCCCACATATGCAAAAACTGCTTTTACTGTCTGATTCTGAGCCGGCATGGAATCAATTACAAAGGTATCCTCCGAAACCTTATCGGTCACATCCTGCTCAACACCCTGATAGGGAGTTAAGGTCAATTTCTGTAATTGATACCCCGGATCGCATTTCACCGTTATGGTTACCTTAGCACCCTCTGCCGGATTATTGTTGTCCGAAGAAAGACTTCCTCCCTCTCCTGCCAGCAAAGCCAATCGCTTCTGCTTTGCCGGATCGTAAGCGTCGTTTTCCATTTGATCCTGAATATCCAGGTCCTTTCGAAGTCTGTCCATATCATCCAAAATCAAATCCGCCGTATCCAACGCAGAGTTCACATAGGTTACCACCACTTCAAAGTGATTCATGGCATAATCAATACGTCTGGCCAACTCATTGATAACATCCACATTCTTCTTAATCACATCCCGCATTTCATCCAACAACGCATCTGCGGTATCTCCGGCCGCAGAAGATTCCGCGTTGATATCCTGAAAATCCTTGTGCAAATCATCTCCCATGCTTTCCATATGGGAAATCATATCATTCATCATGTCATGAAGTTCATCCACGCGGGTATCCAATTCATCTACATCCTCATAGATGGTCTTCGGTTCGAACTGACCTACAATTCCGCCTACATCCTGTTTTCCGTACACACGTCCATAGTTTTCACAGCGAATAACCTGGCCGGCGTGGCGTCCTACGATACCACCCACATTTTTACCGGAGTGGGGATATCCAACAATTGCCTTATTCTCACATCCGGCAATAATTCCGTCACTATATCCCGCGATTCCACCAAAGTCCGTACCATCCTCGATTTCTTCATTGATGGTTCCAAACACGGAAGATACCGAAAGAGATGCGGAAGACCCGGTATCAATTTCCATCCATTCCGTGCCGCTGTTTACACCGGCCTGGTTGAGACAGTCGGTAATCACACCTCTGTTTTCACCGACAATTCCCCCCACCTTATGTGCACTGTTGATTGTACCGTTGCTGGCACAGCGAATAACCGAGCCGCTATTACCATTCAATCCGACAATGCCACCGGTAATTCCTACTCCGTTAATGGTCCCGCGAAAAGCACAATTTCGGATGGTTCCCGCATTGATTCCTGCAATGCCACCCACATTATTTTTGCTGTCTTCACAGGAAAGGTTTCCGTTTACCACCAAATCCCTGACCACGGCCCCCTTTTCCACGTAGCGAAACAATCCCAAGCTCTCGGAACCGGTTGATAAATTTAATCCGGAGATAACATGGTTTTCTCCGAAAAACGTTCCGGAAAAGCTGGTAATTCCCGCAAAACTACCATTCTCGATGCATTCACTGATATCCAAATCACTTTTTAAATGCACTTCTCTTCGTTCACTGTAGTTGGCAATCTTGCAATCATTTGCAAAATCCAAAAAGTCCTCTACCGTATAAATGGAAACATCCTGCGTAAGCTCCACTCCGAGAGTCGGATTAACCACGTTTTCCTCATTCGCCAATGCGACAAGCGGTGTCTGGGTAACCACCAGGAAGAAAGACAGGAAGAGGGACAGCATACGAATCGATTTAGCCTTGTATCTCATTTGTATTTCCTCCTTCATCAAGTGTTTCTCCTACGGATGTCTCCTCTGCAGGTGGCTCCTTTATCACCGGATTCCCATTATCGTCCAAAAGTACGGCATTACCCGCCTTCATCAAAACATTCACATTACCACGAATGGTCGCATGCATCACGCCCACTACCGTACCATCAATATGTCCCTGTACCAATCCGTCTACACGTACCAAACCGGAGGCACTTTGGGTGGCAACCGGCAAATTCATTTTCACATCAAAGCTGGTCTTTTCAATAATCTTATCTCCCAAAAGCAGAATCTGGGGGAGTGCAAATAATACGGCTATAATTGAAATAATGGTTCCTCTTCCCAAGCACTCTCCGATACCGCTGATACAAGGTTCACTGGTCATTCTACCAATCAATGTTCCGGCCAAAACCATCATGCTTCCGGAGGTAACAATCGTGGGGAATGCGAAATTCATGGTATCGATAATTGCATCCTTTTGAGACATCTCCTTCTTCATTTCCTGATATCTGCTGGATACCACAATCGCATAGTCAATATTGGCACCCATCTGAATGGAGCTTACAATCAGATAACCCATAAAGAACAGATTGGTCTGCTTCAGGTAGGGGAAAGAGAAATTCAGCCAAATACAGCCCTCAATAACAATAATCAGAAGGACAGGCATTCCGGCAGACTTAAAGGTAAACAGCAGTACCACCAAAACAATTAACGCAGACGCTACATTTACCACCGTATTATCTCTGGTAAAGGTGGTCTTTAAATCCTTCTGGCTGGTGGATTCACCTACCACCAACACATCTGCATCCTCCCCATAATACTTTTTGGCAATATCGTGAAGTTCCTCCAGGAAGGCAAAGGTTTCCTCTCCCTCCTGGGGCAAGGTCAAATACAAAAGCATACGGTCAAAGTTCTCACCTTGTAGCTGATTTTTGGCAATGGTAATCATGGTATATGCATCGTCTACCGTCTTTTGCTTCTCATCATCAAGCGTCACATAGCCTTCTTCAATCTCCTGATGAAGGAATAAAAACATATCGATAAACGGTACCTTGTAAGTAGATATACCGCTGATTAATTTGGCATAGTTTTCGTCGTCAATCGCATAGGCGGCATACAATAATTCCGCCATCTCCGTATCCACTTCTACCATTTCCGCGAACTCTCTGGCATTTAATTTCTCGGTAAGCATTCTACCGTCCATAGCCTCCGTATTGGCAAGACCCATACTGGATTTCACTTCCGGGCGCTGGTCCAATTCCTTCAAAAGTTCTGCTTCCTTCTCGTAATCATTTCCGGGAACCACCAGTGCCACCATGTTTGAAGAACTGAAAGTGTCATCCATCAACTGATCAATGATATCCTTTTCACTATGCTTTACCGTTTCAATTTGTGAATAACCGTACACATAAGGACACTTGGAGGAGAAATAGTAAGCCACCAGAATAAGTCCCACAAATAAAAACGGAATCACCTTTCTGGTCGCATAAGCAAACCGTCCCACAAACGGAATCTTCGGAACAAAGCTTCTGTGCGTGGTCTTTACCATCAGATTTGAGAACAATAAAATCAAACCCGGCATCAGCAAAAATACCGTTAATAGACTCAATAAAATCGCTTTAATCAAAACAATCGCCAAATCCGGTCCAATACCAAACTGCATAAACATCATTGCCACCAGACCACCAATCGTAGTTAAGGAAGAAGAACAGATTTCCGGAATTGCCTTACTGAGCGCAATAATAATTGCCGAACGGTCATCGGTTCTCTTTCTTTCATCCTTAAAACGATTCAATAGGATTACCGCATAGTCAACTGACAAGGCTAACTGCAAAACGATCGTTACGCTATCGGATACAAAAGAGATGGTACCAAGAACAAAGTTGGTACCACTGGCCAGAGCCGCAGAAGTCAAAAACGTCATAATCATTACCGGCACTTCCGCATAGGAATCACTGGTAAAAATCAATACCAGCAATACAATAATCGCTACATAAAACGTTATGGAAAGCATTTCCTTGGCAATGGTTTCACTCGCCTGGTCTCCCAGTTCCGTGGATACAAATAAATCATATCCTTCCAGTTCCTGATTCAGCTTTTCCATCGCTTCCAGGCATCGATCATCCTTTTCCCCATAGATAAAAGTAACCGTAAACAGTGCGGAAAAATCATTGTAATGCTCTGTGGTATTATCAAACATTACCATATAAACATAATCCAAATCCGTAATACGGTCTTTTAATTCCTCCGCGTCTTCATAGGAAATATTGGCAATCATGTACTTCGCTGTACCATAGGTCACGAATTGGTCCTCCATTCGGTCCAATCCCACTGAGGTTTCCGAAGAAGACGGCAGATATGCCGACAGCGCGTTTTCTACCGACACCCATTTGGATGCCACCAGGGAAAAAATAATCGCAATGGTAAAAATCAAAAAGAATAAATTTCTCTTATCTACAATAAAACTGGAGGCCTTCATCATAAAAGAAGGTTTTTCTTCCGGCTGATTCTGTTGGTTCATATAAACTCCTTCCAAAGAGCATTATCATTTGTATTTATTATAACAAGTGTTGATTTTCTCACTCGTGTCTATTATAATGTTGTCCATAAAAAAGGCAATGAGCAAAGGAATTACTTTTTGTGCAATAATCAACACTTATTTGTTTATTGTCCAGTATTCATAAAAAGTTAATATTCTCTATTTGTTCGTTTTATTTTTCAAAAAAATAGGATCATTACAAGAAGGAAATAACTGAAAGTGGACAGACGTATTCGAAAAACAAGAGCCCTGCTGGTTCAAGGGTTAATTCATCTTTTACAACAAAAGGATATCAAGGACATATCCGTAAAGGAATTAACGGATATGGTAGATATTAATCGTGGAACATTTTATCTGCACTACAGTGATATTTACGACATGATTAATACAATAGAGGACGATATGTTCCGGGAATTTTCGGACATTCTGGACAAGGATCTCAACAACACACTGGACAATACCTCTTATTCCGCAGTGCTGTTGGACCTTTTTCTCTTCTTGGATCATAATCGGGAAATCACCCGTGTACTAATTGGTCCCCACGGCGACTTAACCTTTGTAAACAAACTGAAGGACTTAATTAAAACCCGTTTAATCTCCATTATGTCCATGTATCGTGATGATCCGAATTTTGAGATCAACTTTGCTTTCGTCGTTTCCGGCTATACCGGCGTTTTCGAATCCTGGTTGCTCTCCGACCATCCCCAATCCCCGGAATACATGGCAGAGATTTGCAGCAAAATGATTCAGGTCAATCCAGTCGCACCCATTCCGCATTCAATCATAGTATAAAAAAGGGACAAAGTCTTGGAAACATCTCCAGCACTTTGTCCCTTTTCTATAGCCATCCGTTTTCGTATAGATATCGCAAAAAGCCCTCACATCCCGCCACCACATCATCATAGGTCGCACCAAAATCTCTTGTGTACCAGGGATCTGCCACATCTCGATTACTTCCCGCAAAGGAAAGCATTTTGAATATTTTATCCCCGGTAGAATGACCGGTCATCCGCTCGATACTGCGCATATTTCCCGCATCCATTCCAATCAGGAAATCATATTGATCATAGTCGGCTTTCGTCAACTGTACGGCCCTCTTTCCATCGCAACGAATATTGTGCTTCGCCAATTCTTCTCTGGCGGGGGGATATACCGGATTTCCCACCCCATTCCATATTTCTTCTGTACTGGTAGCCGCGGATGCAATTGTAAACCGATCTGCCAGCCCTCTCTTTGCCACCATATCCTTAAATACAAATTCTGCAATTGGAGAACGACAGATATTGCCGTAGCAGATGAAAAGTACACGAATCATA
>DCGY01000069.1:0-14719 GCA_002314715.1 Lachnospiraceae bacterium UBA1766
CTAACTTTTGGGGGTCGGTACATAACCGTCCTTTCCATATCCTCTTTTGATTGTCTCCTACGTTTCATCTTATTTCCTTGTCTTTTTTCCAAAATTCCGCTACAATGTAATTATTCCACCTATCGGAATAACTATTCGCCCCAAAAGGAGAGCTTATGAAAGAACAATTATATACCATACCATTAAATGATGCGGTAAATGCGCAGGACGAATGTCCTTTTTGTTTTATTGAACGTAAGGTGGAACAGGATTTGATGGACTTTGTTCTGGGTGGCGGTTCCTCTTACATGGAGTCTGATGTAAGAGATCTCACCGATCATGCCGGCTTTTGCAGAATGCATTTCCAGAAAATGTTTGATTACGGAAACACTTTGGGAAACGCCTGGATATTAAAAACCCACTACAAACAAATGATTCATGAAATGAAGCAGACCACAAAAGGCTTCAAGCCCGGAAAAGGTCGCAAGCTGTTCGGCAAATCGGATGCTACCGGCAATGCCCTGGTTGACTGGATTCGTCAAAAGGAAAGCTCCTGCTATATCTGCAAGCAATACGGGGATACCTACGAGCGTTATCTGGACACCTTCTTCTATCTTTACCGACAGGACAGCGATTTTCGTCAGAAGGTAAAAAACTCCAAGGGCTTTTGTCTGCACCATTTCGGTGATTTGTGTGAGGGCGCGGACTGTCGTCTTTCCGGCAAGGAATTGGAGGAGTTCTATGAAATGGTCAATCCCCTTATGATCTCCAACATGGAGCGTCTGGGCGAAGATGTGGCCTGGCTTGTAGAAAAATTCGACTATCAGAATAAAGACGCCGATTGGAAAAACTCCAAGGATGCCATTCAGCGCGGTATGCAAAAACTAAAAGGCGGATATCCCGCAGATGCCCCTTACAAAATGAGCAAATAAAAAACAAAACGCTTGGCAAGTCTGCCAGGCGTTTCTTTCTGTTGGGAATCTTCTGTGTTCCTATTTTTTATTTTGTTTTTTCATAGTTTTCGATTCTTTGGACCACCGCCAGCATTTCTGCTTTCATTTCCGCAATGTCCATGTTCTCCTCAAATAAATGATCCTCCAAAATTCCTCTCATGGCATATCGAAGAATTCGGTCCTTATCCATTTCTTCTTTGGCGGAAGAATTATGTTCTTCCGGCTCTTCGTCTTCTGCCTTCAATCCCAGAGCCTGCTGCCACAATTTCTCATACACAGTCAAAAAACGTTCTCTGCACTCCCTGATTGCCTCCAGCTCTTCTCCCATTGGCTTCCACAAAGAACCTACCAGGAAATGCAGCATATAGGGATATAATTCCAAAATACGAAACTGGGCGTCAATGGCCTGCTCCCAAACACGGAAATAATTCGTCTCCGTCTCATTCACGTAGGAATTTAACTGCAAAACCATATATCGAACGCTGTAATCATAGACAAAGGAATAGGTGCCTATCTTACTGCCAAAATAGTGAAAAAGGAGGCCCTTACTGATGGAAGCTTCCTTCACAATTTCATCGGTACCGGCATGGTCATAACCATATCGGGCAAACACCTTTAAGGCCGCGTTGATTATTCGATCCTGTTTTTCCTGTTTTAACTCAAAAAAATGTTCGTTCATTATTCTTCTCGCATTTCAAACTGTTCTAAAAAAACTGTGCACCGGCCTTGAGACAATATACCTTTCCGTGTTCACAGGCAACTTCCGCATTGTCTTCCAACCGTGTGGTAATCAGGTAATTTTGATTTCGACTGTACTTGGAGGCCAAATCCAGAAGGATCTCCTCAAGGGTCACAGATTTTATACTATAATACATTTTCTGAATTGCCAATCCCAAATCATAAGAATTATCAATTCTTTTTTGAACTGTCTGCTCTTCTTCTTTGTCCCAATAGACCAGCTCAAAGAAAAACTCCTCCTTCAGAAACTGTCTTCCAAGCCCCTGTAACAGTTCATAATATTTGGTCATATCTTCCGGATTTTCATAGCTTCCGTCGCAAATCACCGATATGCAGACACCTGCCAGCTTGGCATATTCTTTTACAATCAAGTCCTCCGATTTGGTGCTGAGTTTCCAATGAACCCTGGATAACAAATCTCCTTCCCGATATTCCCGAAGCTCCTTGATCTCCGAAACGTCGGTGCCCGCATTTGGGTCGGATTCGTTGGCCTCCACATCCTCCAAGGCAAGCTTTTCCACATCACTTACCACCGAAATCTCCTCCGGCATCACAACCACCTGCGTAGAAGGTAGTAACTTGGCTTTTCGGGAGAAAATCCCAAGGGTGTCAAAAAAACGAATTTCCGTTATTTCCACCTGATACACGCCGCAAAAGTCTAAATTCACATCAAAGAAAAAGCTTCCCTTTCTTTGGAACAGATGATAAGTATCCATCAGTTCTACCTGTTTTTCTTCTCCTTTTCTGTATAGCCCATAGGTGGCCTCAATTCTGGAAAAAGGATAAAAACCCGTCCGCTCCATGCGAAGGGTAAACCGTACCTTCTCCCTGCAAAGAATCTCCGATTTATCCGCCTGCAGGGAAAGCCTGGGAATCCATCTCTCCCGAAGTAAAAACAGGACACTCATGGCTCCCGCCAAGAGTACACTGAACAGGCACCACACCAGGACATGCCGCATATGAAATTGTAACAAACCGATTATGATTCCCAGGACAATACAATACCCCAGGAGATTCTTTACATGGATTTTCACAATTCACCTCATGAATCAAATACGTTATTTTGCTCCACTCATACCGGGCAGGGGTGTCTTCTTTAATACTTCCCGAAGCACATCCCGGGTAGTCATTTTCATTGCTTTTGCACGGACGGAAAGCACCACTCTGTGACCACAGACCGGATTGATATTTTGAATAACATCATCCGGAATTACATAATCTCTTCCGGCCACAAATGCACTGGCCTTTGCCATCTGCAGCAGAGCAATGGTACCTCTGGGGCTGATACCCAGATTAATCAATTCATGGTCTCTGGTATTCTCACAGAATCGAACCACGAAGTCTGCCACATCCGTTTCCACATGAACCGCTTCCACCTGCTTTTGCATTTCCACAAAGGCTTCCATGGTCATAACCGATTGCACCTGGGGCTTTTGTGTCAATTTTCGGGTCAGGATTTCAACTGCTGCCTGATGGTCCGGATAACCAAGGGTAATACAGATCATAAATCGGTCCAGCTGGGACTCCGGCAACTTCTGTGTTCCGGCAGAACCAAAAGGGTTCTGGGTCGCCAACACCACAAAGGGATTGGGCAATTCCCTGGTCACACCGTCTACCGTAGCCTTTCCCTCTTCCATAACCTCCAAAAGGGCAGACTGGGTCTTGGGTGAGGTACGGTTAATCTCATCCGCCAAAAGAAAATTGCAGTATACACTTCCTTCTTTGTACTCAAACAAGCCGGTTTTATTGTTATACATATTGTATCCCAACAAATCACTGGGTAATACGTCCGGTGTAAACTGTACACGACGATAATCCATGGAAAAGGCCTTGGACAGAGCCACTGCCAGTGTGGTCTTACCTACTCCGGGAATATCCTCCAGCAGAATATGTCCGCCGGCCAACATGGCGGTAATAACATCTCGGATACATTCATCCTTTCCTTTCAATACCTTTTTTACTTCTTCCATTAAGGGCTCAATAACCATACTGTTTTGCCTCACTTTTCTTTGTTTGGTATTTCCCTAACGGGAAAATGTCATATATCGAAGAGTCAAATAACACCTTTGAAGCATACCCTGTTTTTTCCTCCAGCAATTTACATACCGGTGAAACTGTCGGGTCAATTCCTTGTAATTGTTCTCTTTCCTTCCACTGTAAAGGCAAATCTCCATATCGCCAATCAGCTTCTCCGTCTCATCCTCCGGCATACCGAAATCCTTTGTTAGGTAGGCTTTCAATGTCCCATTGCTGATGACCGTTTCTTCCCACTCTTTTCTTCGGTCGGTGTCTTTTCGTATCAGCTCTTTTCGAACCATTTCAATCAATTCTCTGTTCTGGTTCAAAATACGTCTATTTCCCTTCACATAATACAGTCGATAATTCAACCATAACTTCTTTGCCAAAAGGAAGCCTGCCAAAGTCAGAAACAATAATTGCAAAAAGTGGGACAATGCAGAGGAAAAGAAGCCCTTCACGCTTTGCATCACATCGGAGTTCACCATATTCTGGATATTCTCCAATGCTCCCTCTCCGCCATCATTCAGCTGATTTCCCAATGCAGTCAGTCTGGAAAGAAATCCACCTGCATTTGCTCCGTCCCGATTGATTCCCACCGTAAATTCCACCGGCACCCATCCAAATCCATCCAGGTACACTTCAACCCAGGCATGGGCACCCTCATCGGTAATACCAAGGGTAATGGTTTGATCAAAGCTTAGCCGGTGGTATCCGTCATACCACTCTTCCCGTGTAAGGGAATCTTCCTCTTGGTGATCATATAGGTTTGCATCCTGGTAGCTGCTGCCGTCAAAGCAATAACCCTCCACATAGCGGGCGGGAATGCCCAGGGACTGCAGCATAAGACATCCGGCGCTGGCAAAATGAACACAAAAACCCTTTTTCTTTTCCTGTAGGAAATACAGCACGAATTCCTCATTCTCCGGAGTCGCTCCGGGGCTTAAGGAGTATTCGCAGGTCTTACCCAAATACCGCTTGATTCCTTCAATCACCTCTAAGGTATTTCCGGTAATCCCCTCTTTCTCACAAATGGCAAGCAGTTCCCGCTTTAAGTCCTCCGGAACCCGGGTGTAAATACTGCCGGAAACCGATGTTCCATTCCGGTTAGAGGAATCTCCCAAAAGGCCGGTCCCTCCTTCTTTATACAACTCTTCATCGGTATACAGATTGGGGTAATAGGTATATTCCACCTGCTGTTCAGGCATCATAAACCGCAATTTATCTGCCGAGGCCACATGGTAAGGATACAATGTAGCCCGGTTTCCCAAATCAATATTTTTGATATACATGGTAGCCCGTGCCGCCTTGGAGCCCTTTTCCTCATAGCCTTTTTGAAGTGTCTCATAAGCCTCGTCGGAGGTTTGCATATAAGCATATTGTTCCGCACTATTGTACCATCTGCGATCTTCATTGCTGTATGTACCGGCAGTATAAGAGGCCAGGTACACACTCTCCCCGGAATAAGGTACAAAGGTAATCTCCAAATCGTCGTTTCCATCAAAGAATATGGAATTTACATCTCCGAAAGTTCCCTGATTCATACCACCGGTGGCATCGTTTGGAAACAAAAGAGAGGTCAAGCCATGCCATGCCACGTTATAAACCACATCATCGGTTTTCATTTTGGTTGCATTGGCGGTCATGGGATACTTGGCAGGACTGACAGCCTTCCACAGCCCACAAAACAGTATCAGGCAGGCACCGGCCAGAAAAGTAGTAAGTAGAATTCCTTTGCGGTCCAAATGACGTTCCAGTAATTGAAGTTTCTGTCCTTTTGTGCCAAATGCCTTCTCTTTTTTATACTTGGAGGGAAGCGGGTCCCCCTGCCTGGTCAATGCATAGAGGACAAAAAACAGAATCAGAATTCCGCAATAAACCGGCTGCTTCAAATCCCCCAAATAAATCGAGGTTTCCACAAAACAGACAGCAAACACCAGAGGCGTAACAATGGATTTTCGTCTGGAAATCCACATATTCACGAAACATGCCGTCACCACGGCAAAGAGACACACACAGGCCGTCACAGAAACGGTACGATTGGTATAATACTCCTTGTAAATACGCAGACCCGGCAGCAGCATCAAATCATCCACTTTGGCAATCATCAGATTCAAAATTGCTCCGAAACCGCTGTTGATGATCTGATACATTCCAAATGCCAAATAGGAAATAACCAGGAACAAAACCACATAACCCAAATTAAAGGTAAGGGCGTTCATGTATAAAAAAGAAAGAAACGCAGATACCAAAGCCTCCACTCCAAACACCACAGGATACACCCCGGGCATGTCGAAGGCATTTAGAAATGTGCCGGAAATACCCACCAAAAACAAAAAGGTCAGCAATGTATTCCACAGACAGTTTTGAAGGCGTTCTTTCATCTGTATTCGGTTAAAATTCCGGTCCGAGAAACGGATTCCCAAAGCTTTATATTCTTCCAGCTTTCGTTCCGCCCTCGTCAATCTCTTCTTCATGACGCTCTCCTACACAAGTCCTCAAACGCTTTTTACGGAGGAAATAAATATTTTTCTTTTCAATTCCGCAAAATAGTATTAGAATAAAATTAACGTATTTTAACGGAAAGGGGTAATATTATGAAAAAATTTGGAAAATTTCTTGCACTGACTGCTGCCGTTGGAACCGCTTGTGCAGCATACTGTTATTTCAAACAGAAGAACAGCGTATATATTGATGATTTCGATGATGATTACGATGATTTCCATGAGGAAGAGGAACCGGAGCGTAATTACGTAGACCTTCAGCCTGCCGCTTCCGAAGAAACCACCGAAGCGGAAACTTCCGAAGAAAACTCCTTGGAAGAAATCACCTCTGAAGCAACCACCTCAGAAGAAGCTGTATCCGAGGAAGCCGAAGCAACCGACGCTTCCGATGACTTTACACCTCTCTCTCAGCAGATTCCTGTTGCGGAAGAACCAATCCCGGACTCTACCGAAGAATTCTTCAACGACGACGAGACGGTTTAAAGCCAGGCTTTTCGAAGCATCGCAATACCATCCTGTATTTCCTGATTACCAAGCCCTCCGAAGCCTAACAGCACGGAGGGTTTTCTTTGTTGGTGCGCTACCAGCGAATCGGATAACCCGTACACCTTTACTCCCTGCGCTTTGGCTGTCTCCAATAATTCCTGCTCTGTTCTGCCGTTCTTTGCGGTTAATACCAAATGTAAGCCCGCATTATCTCCGGATATTTGGAAATCTCCCTCAAAGTCCGTTAGCTGTTCCAACAAAAAATCATGTCTGGCACGGTATACTTTTCGCATCTTGTTTAAATAACGTTCAAAAAATCCACCTTTGATAAAATCATTCAAAATTCGCTGATCAATTCGGGAAACCGGACAGGAAAAGAATTTACAATTTTTGTGATACTGCTCCAAAAGCATCTCCGGAAGTACCATGAAACTGATACGTATAGCCGGTGCAATCGCCTTGGAGAAAGTACCGATATAGATTACCTTTCCATGCTCATCCGAAGACTGCAAAGAGGGAATGGGCTTTCCCCGATAGCGAAATTCACTGTCGTAATCGTCCTCAATAATATATCTGTTTTCCCCTTCGTTGGCCCAGGCCAATAGGGCGGTTCTACGGCTGATGGGCATCACCGCACCGGTTGGAAACTGATGGGAGGGCATCACATACACAATGTTGGCATTTGTCCCACTCAGGTTTTTTACACGTAATCCGTTCTCGTCCATATCAACGGGTTCCATGCTGTATTCCATGGAATCAAAAATACGATAAGCTCTTTTGTAAGTGGGATTTTCCATGGCAATATGCTGCTTTCCGGAAAATATTTTTTCCAACAAAAGGAGCATATAATCATTTCCGGCACCCACAATAATCTGATTCGGTGTACAGTTTACTCCACGGGAAGAATGTAAATATCGACTGATGGTTTCCCGCAATTCATAGTCCCCCTGGGCTTCTCCCAAAGAGAACAACTCCTGATTGTCCTCACTCAGAATACTTCTGGTGATTTTTTTCCACAGGCTAAACGGAAACGCGCTCATTTCAATTGCATTGGGGGAAAAATCCACCCGAAAACCCGGCAATTCGTTTTCCTTCTTCTGCTTCGGTTGTTCTCCGGTCTCGGTTTTCGGATGCGTACTCTTGTTTTTTCTTTTATAACCCAGTTGCTCAATCTTGCATACAAAAAAGCCTTTATAGGGAATCGACTCAATGTATCCCTCACTCAGGAGCTGCTCATAGGCATTATCCACCGTGCTTCGCGCCACCTGCAAATTTCCCGCCAAAGAACGCGTAGAGGGAAGCCTCTCGCCCGCGAGAAGCTTCCCTTCCTCTATTTCCTGCCTGATAAACCGATAAATCTGTTCATACAGGCATTCCTTACTATTAAGTTGAAGATGTATGACCAAATCGTACATACTTCTCCTCCCGGAACACATCAGGTATTTTGTGTGTCCTTCATTTTCTTTACAATCATCATTTTTAATTCCAATGCCTTGTCCTTGGTACGCTTATTTACCGTATTGGATACCAATAATCCGGAAATCAGTTTTGCCGCATTGGTGTAATCCTCTACCTCATAGCCTAATGCCGCCAACAAGTAATCCATGGTATTCTGATCCATGCCGCATAAGGGAAACAGTTCGCTTTGTCTTGCCTCGGTAAATCCTTCGTATGCATTTTGCAGATATTCTTTTTCTGCAAGAAGTGTTTCCTCAATCAGAGATTTTTCTTTCCCTTCTGCCTCCAAATATTCCCGATAGCCTCTAAGAAGCCATGCTGTTTTCAGACACACATAAGCCTTCTCACTGTTCTTGGCACGTTTTACCACTGCATTGGCCAGGGCCAGCTTATTACGGTCAATGGCCTCCTCGTAGGAATAGGTCAAACCGGCAGGAATTTTCAGGGAAACATTCTTGCTGATCATCTCCCGAATCAATTTTTTCTGGGGCACCAGAATTTGATCAAAATAACGGGACAATGCGGAATATCCACAGTGATAGCATTGGATGACATCGTACTTGGTACGGTCTACCCCTTCGTATACAGCGCGAAGATCCAGGTCGGTTTTCAGTAATCGGGCACGATTTGCTTTGACAATCTTGGTTACAAAGGACTGTTCACAGACAGGGCATTCCATTGTTCTGTCATAAATCATTTCTTCCTCTGTGGGAATTTTATCCTCCGGATTTTCCGTAGTCTTTCCGGCACGACTTTTCTCATCCTCAAAGATTTTTAGATTTTCAAGATTTCCAAGTCCCATACCTTGCAGACCGGACAACAAACCTGCCTTATTATCCCTCCTACCGTCCGTTTTTCCTTATGCCTTCGGCAATACGAAAGAGCTCTTTAAGGATACGATACGGTTAAATACCATTGCATCTTCTTTGGAATCCTTTGCATCTACGCAGAAGAATCCGTTTCTCACAAACTGGAATCTGTCATATGCTTTTGCAGAGGCAAATGCAGGCTCCAAATAACAATCCTTCATAACCGTCAAAGAATTGGGATTCAGGTTCAGACTTCCGTCCTCATTGTAAACACCCTTCTCCTCATCAATGATGTTTTCATATAATCTGGCTTCTGCCTTAATACCCTCGGTAGCAGATACCCAGTGAATGGTTCCTTTTACCTTTCTGCCATCGGGGCTGTTGCCTCCGCGACTTTCCGGATCATAGGTTCCATGAATTTCCACAATATTTCCTGCCTCATCCTTTACGCAACCGGTGCACTTTACGAAATAAGCGCTCATGAGACGTACCTCATTGCCGGGGAACATACGGAAATATTTCTTGGGAGGCTCTTCCATGAAGTCTTCTCTTTCGATATAAACTTCCTTGGTAAAAGGAACCTTACGGCTTCCCATCTCTTCGCAGTCCGGATTGTTGACTGCATCCATATATTCCACCTGTCCTTCCGGATAGTTGTCGATGACAAGCTTAATGGGATCCAAAACAGCCATATATCTGGGCGCTTTCGCCTTCAAATCCTCGCGAATGCAATACTCTAACATTGCATAATCCGCGGAAGCCTGGCTCTTGGATACACCGCAAAGTTCAACAAACATCTTGATGGATTCCGGTGTAAATCCTCTGCGGCGAAGAGCTGCGATGGAAACCAGTCTGGGATCGTCCCAACCGTCTACAATTCCGTCCATAACAAGCTTCTTGATATAACGCTTACCGGTTACCACATTGGTAAGATACATTTTTGCAAACTCAATCTGACGAGGGGGATGCGGATATTCCAATTCTCTGACCACCCAATCATACAAAGGACGATGATCCTCAAACTCAAGGGTACAGATGGAATGGGTAATGCCCTCAATTGCATCCTCAATGGGATGAGCGAAATCATACATCGGATAAATACACCAGGTATCTCCCGTATTGTGATGAGAAACATGTGCCACACGATAGATAACCGGGTCTCTCATATTGATGTTGGGAGATGCCATATCAATCTTTGCACGAAGCACTTTTTCACCATCTTCATATTTTCCGGCTTTCATGGCCTCAAACAATTCCAGGTTTTCCTCAACGGAACGATTTCTGGAAGGATCTTCTTTTCCGGGTGTTTCAAAGCTTCCGCGATATTCGCGAATCTCCTCTGCCGTCAGATCAGACACATAAGCCTTTCCCTTCTTGATCAACTTCACAGCACCCTCGTACATCTGGCCAAAGTAGTTGGAAGCGAAGAACAATCTGTCCTCCCATTCCGCACCAAGCCACTTAATGTCCGCCAAAATAGACTCTACAAACTCCGTCTTTTCCTTGGTAGGGTTGGTATCGTCAAAACGCATATTGAACTGACCGTTGTATTTCTTGGCAAGTCCGTAGTTTAACAAAATACTCTTTGCATGTCCGATATGTAAATATCCATTGGGTTCGGGAGGGAAACGGGTATGAACGGTGTCATAAACGCCCTCGGCCAAATCCTTATCAATTGCCATCTCAATAAAATTTCTGGATTCTTCCATGTTGCACAATCCTCTCATTTTCTGCCATATTACCGCCTCGTTTATACAAGAAAACACGAGGCATGCATCTATTTTATCACAGCCTCGTGTTTTTAGAAACAACTTTTTTATTTTTATGAATTAGTGATGGAAGAGACGAATACCGGTAAATGCCATTACCATATTGTACTTGTCTACGCACTCAATAACCAAATCGTCACGAACGGATCCGCCGGGCTGTGCAATGTACTTCACACCGCTCTTGTGTGCTCTTTCCACATTATCGGAGAAGGGGAAGAATGCATCACTTCCCAGGGTTACATCCTGGTTCTGTGCAAGCCATGCCTTCTTTTCCTCGCGGGTAAATACAGCGGGTTTTACCTTGAAGGTCTTTTCCCATACGCCGTCTGCCAATACATCTTCGTACTCATCACCGATGTAAACGTCGATTGCATTGTCTCTGTCTGCTCTTCCGAGAGAGTCAACAAACTGAAGATTCATAACCTGAGGAGCCTGTCTTAAGAACCAGTTATCTGCCTTGCTGCCTGCAAGACGGGTACAATGGATACGGGACTGCTGACCTGCACCGATACCGATTGCCTGTCCGTTCTTTACGTAGCATACAGAATTGGACTGGGTATACTTTAAGGTAATCAGGGCAATCTTCATATCGATTAATGCCTTCTCAGGGATTTCCTTGTTCCGGCTTACGATATTGGATAACAAGTCGCCGTTTACATCCAATTCGTTTCTACCCTGCTCAAAGGTAATACCATAAACCTGCTTCTTCTCAATGGGAGCGGGAACATAATTTTCATCAATTTGAATAATGTTGTAAGCCCCCTTCTTCTTTGCCTTTAAAAGCTCCATTGCTTCCTCGGTATATCCGGGAGCAATTACACCGTCGGAAACCTCTCTCTTAATAAGGCGAGCGGTATCTGCATCACAAACATCGGAAAGTGCAATGAAATCACCGAAGGAAGACATTCTGTCTGCGCCTCTTGCTCTTGCGTATGCACAAGCCAAAGGAGAAAGCTCTCCAAGATCGTCTACCCAGTAAATCTTTGCAAGAGTCTCATCCAAAGGAAGACCTACTGCTGCACCTGCGGGAGATACATGCTTGAAGGAGGTTGCTGCGGGAAGTCCGGTTGCCTGCTTTAATTCCTTTACAAGCTGCCAGCCATTGAATGCATCCAGGAAATTAATGTATCCGGGTCTGCCGTTTAATACGGTTACGGGAAGCTCAGTACCATCTTCCATAAAGATTCTGGAAGGCTTCTGATTGGGGTTACATCCATACTTTAATTCGATTTCGTTCATTTCGTGATTTCTCCCTTGTTATTTATTCTTGTTGATAATGTTGGTACGATATTCGCCGGTAGCAATGTCAATGTAACGAACGAATAAAGATACCTTATTGTCTTCGTTTAAGCTGTTCCATACCATCTCGGTAAATGCGTCCATATCCTGGTCGATTACCACCTTCTTGGGCTCACCATAGAAGCTGGGCAACGGGTTATCATCGTGCATGTAGGTGTGAATAAATCTGCCCTCTCCTGCTTTGGGGTTATCGTAGGTAAAGGTATAACGATTGCAGCAATCCGGATCCCCGTCGTTGCTCTTTAAGATAGACATGCTGAAGTCATACTTTCCGTTCTCCACATGCATATCTCCGGAAATACGAGGAGTGAAATTGGGACCGTCGGGCTCAAACTCTCTGCTTCTTAAAGACTGCTCAAAGGTAAGACCTGCCTTCATTCCCTCATAGATGGTATCGGTCTGATCGCCATTGGTTACAATGGTATCCTTTCCAAGTACTCTTACAGGAGCATAGATAATAAGGCTGGGATCTTCCAATTTGGAAGGATCAAATGCCTCGGTACGAATACCTTCTCCCTCTGTCACAAAGACACGATTACGGCTGTTTGAGCTTCTACCCATGATGAAGTAAGCGGTAACTGCATACTTACCGTCTGCAGAACGTCCGATTACAATTCCTCTACCGGGATAGCTGTTGTTCTGTAATTCCTGTTGCAATGAAATCATTTTGTTTCCTCCTTCTGAATGTAAGAGTATTGAATTTGCTTTGCAGTCGCTTGCTTTTGTTAGCAGGCTACAAAAAACCGCCTAGGCAGCCTCTCGAAAAGGTGCCCAGGCGGTCGGCTTCAAATGTATTCTACACTCCCTGTGGGTATCCCCACCGCAGTTCCCTGCTTTCCGCCAGTCGTGTAGCTCTGATTTAATCTTAACAGTTTTTCCAAACTTTGCAAGACCTAATTTTTGTTTTCTTGGGTTTCTTCTTTTGTCTCCTCAGAAGCAGAAGCCTCGGGTGTTTTTTTCTTACGGCTCATAATCAGAACCACCATACCTACGATAAGAATCACAGCCACCGGGATGGCAAACAAAAGTTTTCTGCCGTTATCCGGGTTAACGGTAGGCATCTCTTCCATCTCAGACTCCCCACCTTCATGGTTTTCTTCCTTGGATTCTTCTTCCACCTTCTCCGGCATCTTGCCTTCGGAAGCCAGCTTCACCGTTGCGAAAGCAGACGGAGCACTCAAGGAAGCTCCGGTAGCATCGCTCCAGTTTAAGGAACCAAGCACAGTACCGTTTGCATCTGCATCAATCAATCGGAACTCGATACCTAAGTTTGTATGATTCTTGGGTTTTACATCGGTCCAGCTGATGCCGGCTTCAATACGATATCCGTTTTCGGTCTTTTCTACTGCGGAAGTAATGTTCTTCTCCTTCGCGTGGGTACCTTGCATGGTAACATTGTTCTCGCAATTAATGCGATACATCTTATCATCCTTGCTAAAGGTAGCCGTACGTCCGTTATCCTCATCGATATAAATCTCTAAGCTGTCATTGCCCTTGCCATCCTTTGCACCTGCATAAAGCTGATCATCGGTAATCTCAGCCAGCAAATACAGCTGTTTGGAATCCCAAAGAAGTCTTACCTGTGCTTTTGCTTTCGCGCCGTCCACAATTTCCAGATTCCAGGTTTCCGCAGTCTCCCACAATTCCTCCGGCTGTCCGTCTACGGTAATGGTTCCCTGATGGATACGGCCCAATTCCGGTGCCGCATAAAGCGTCGCGTAGAATCGGCTGCTGTTTTCCTGAGTTCCCTTTAAGTCACAGAAGGAAACCTTCTTGTCATCATCCATCACCACAATATCCACTAATACGGACTTACCAACCTGCATATCATTAACCGGTACATTGAAGGTTGCCTTATAGCCTCCACCTATGGAAGAAGCCTCCTTACGGGTAATCACAGTTTTTATCGGTGTAATACCTTCCTTCTTCGCATTGGACGGATCCACATAGAGAATCACACAATCGCTGTCCTTTAAGGTCTTGTCCTTCACCGTAACCTGAATATTTAAGCCGTCCGGTCCCCACATAGGTACAATGGTTGCCGATGTGGCATCATCGCTAAACTCGTATTCCTTACCGTCCTTATAAGCATTTTCTCCGGTCTTGTATGCGTACAGACTTCTGTCAATGGGAAGAATCATCTCAGGATCCACAAACGCCCAATAAGTAGGCTTTACCTGATAATTACCGTCAAACATCAACGGGCACTGGGAACGAAGTCCGTCTGCTCCGCCACCCAGGTCTGATTTACTCTGTAACCAGGAAGTGGTGTCAATGGTTCCCCAGAAGGTAATACCGCTGACACGATAGCCTTCTTCATTATTTAACTTAATCAAAGTCTCAAATATCTTTTGGAATGTCAATGCCTGCTTTAAGTATTCTTCATCACGGGTATTAATGGTTCCGTCGTAAGTACTGCTGGCATTCATATCCAACTCTGTCAGCTGGATTGCGCCTACAATATCCAGGTATCTTCTTGCACAGCTCTCAAAATTGGTAATGGAGAAATCATTCATTCCATAGTGAGCCTGCATACCCATAGCAGAAATTCTGGTACCCTCTCCACGAGGTCCCTCATGATCCTTGATATCCTGCAAAATGGTACAAATGTTATTGCACTTATTGGGTGAAGAATCGCCGTAATCGTTGTAATACAATTCCAAGGTTTCCGGAGCGTATTTATTGGCATAGGTAAATGCCTCGATAAT
>DCGY01000069.1:14797-31421 GCA_002314715.1 Lachnospiraceae bacterium UBA1766
CTTCCGCCGGTATCATCACGGTATGCCATACTGCTTCCGTCATTTGCCGCCTCATTCAGCACGTCCCAACCATAAAACATATCCTTATAGGGGCTGTCCTCGCCGGTGAAGTGCTCCAAAACTGTCTTGATATACCACTCCATACGAAGACTCATTACATCCTTAGTGACATAATCCTTGTTGGGATCATAATCCACATGGAAGAACCACTCCGGCGTCTGGGCATGCCACAAAAGGGTATGACCTCTCACACGAAGCTTGTCATTTGGATGCTCCTCATTCCATTTCACAATCTTATTCAAATAACCGTCGGTACGGGAAAAATTAATTACCGGCACATCCATGGTAATTCCCTGGAAGGTAATGGTCTTCTTACCGGGGCAGGAACCGTTGGAGTAATTGAAGAAAAAGTCCGGTTTCATTTCGTTTCCGAAGGTAAATGCATTGGCATGCTTGGTCAAAAGCTGGAAAGAACCCTTATCTGCCAAATCGCCGCCTGTACAAGCCAGTCCGGCAATGGTATCCTCACCCAGGGCTGCGGTAATGGCATCCTTCCAATCGGGCAAATCGCTCTGAATCAAAATATCCTCTGTAGTCTGCTTACGCATGGATACACCGGTAATGGAATAACTTCCCTTACAGGTACTGCTTTCTTCCTGAAAACGCACCACTACTCCGGTAAATTCTTCATCCTCCGGTAAGGTAAAGGTTCCGGAGAAGCATACCCACTCACCTACCGGAATCGTCTTGGACAAATCACCGGAAATGGTACCGCTGTAGTCCTGACTTAAATACTGCTCTCCGGCTGCCGTTACAATATAAGGTCCGAAAAAGCCTTTCCGTCCGGTGGTTTTTTCCGCCTCATAATCCTCGGATAATTTCATGTAATAAGTAATCTGGTAGGATTCCCCCGGTTTCACGGATTCGGTTACATCCTGATAGAACCCCTGGTAGGACCAGGTTCTGTCATAAACGGTTCCATAGGTGGTAACCCCGGGAAGAATCTCGTCATCCTGCTTCTCTGTCTTAAGCTGCGCTCCGTTTCCAAGCCACATAGACATATCGCTCTGATCAAAGTTGGGGTTCTTGATAATATTCTCACCAAGCACCGTCTGATTGGCTGCCTCTGCCTTTATAAAAGCATTGGGGTCAATCATTCCCACCAAAAGAGAAATCATTAAAATTGCAAAAATCAGTTTTCTTTTCTTCATCGTCTTTCTCATTTCTTTTGAATTTACAAATTGCTGATATTGGGACAATATTTCACCTCAAAATTGAAGCTGGGCATGGGTTTATCGAAATAATAGCCCTGGATATATTTTACTTTCATGCCCTGTAATACTTTATACTGGTTTTGGGTTTCGATACCCTCTACACAAATCTTGACACCAATGGTCTGTGCCAGCTCCGAAACCATCTTTACAAAGGACTGGGAATAGGCATCCTCTGCCAGCTCCTTTACGAAGCTCTGATCCACCTTAATGATGTCGAAGAGAATTTCCCGAATATGGTTAAGCGAAGAATAACCGGTACCGAAGTCATCCAGCGCAATCTTTACACCAAGCTTTTTGATGCTGTCCAGAATCTTCTTCATACGCTCCATATCGTTTATGGCAAGACTTTCCGTAACCTCCAGTGTCAGGTTCTTGGGATTTAGCTTGCTGTCCTTTAATATCTTCTCCACGATTTCCACAATGTCCGGCTGCAACAGCTGTACCACCGACAAATTCACATTTACCTTATAATTGGGATAACCGTTTTCATTCCACTTCTTGCAACGATAACATGCTTCCTGCAAAACATAATTGCCGATGGGATTGATTAAGCCCAGATATTCCGCCAAGGGAACAAACTCCATGGGAGATACAAAGCCCAGCTTGCTGCTGTTCCAGCGAAGCAGTGCCTCCGCGCCCACACATTCCACCTGATCGGAGGAAACATCCATAATCGGCTGATAGTAAATCTCAAATTCGGAACAGCCCTCGCCGGTTGCATCACGCATATTCTTCTCCATGTCCAGTCGACGACCGGAGGTGGAGTCCAGCGTATCACTGTAATAAGCCACCCGATTCTTTCCGCTTTTCTTTGCCTCATACATGGCAATATCGGCCTTCTTGATTAACTCCGGAACGGAATCTCCATTGTCCGGGAAGGTAACAATACCCATACTCATGGTGCAATAATAATCGGAATTTTTTAAGAACCAGGGCTTGCTGAAAATCTCCTTGATCTCGGCAATAATCTTGTCAAAACGGTCATAGGCATCCCTTCGAATGAGAATAACAAACTCATCGCCACCCATACGATAGCAGGTGTCCTGAATGCCCTCGACACGAACCATTTCATGGGCAATACCCTTTAACAGCACATCTCCGTATTGATGTCCCAAACTGTCGTTGATATGCTTGAAATCATCTAAATCCATGTAGAGAATCGCACCCATGGCATTGTTGTTTTTTGCATCATCAATGGCTCTGGCCAAATCTCTTTCACAGCACATACGGTTATATAATCCTGTAAGGAAATCGGTAAAGGCCTGCTGTTCAATCTTCTTTTGGTAAATCTTTTTATCGGTGATGTCATAAAGCGCATACAGCAATGTCCTTCTGCCATCCACCCACGAAATTTCCTTAAAGGAAATGTCATACCACTTCTTTAAGGGCGTGTAATAATACTCAAAATGTTGTCCCTCTTTGGCGTTTTTGCCGGCATTTGCCATATTCTCCCGAAACACTCCGTTTTGCAAACTGTCCTGGAAGGTGGTTTTGCAAAGGCGATTCACAAACAAAATCTCTTCGCTCTCTTTGTCCATTACATAAATGGAACTGCCCACGTTGTCCAGAACCGCTTCCAATGCGGCATAGGAAGCAGCCAGAGAATTCTTTTGGATACGCTTGGTCAGGATGCTCTGCATCAGTTTCACCGCATCCGATACAAATTTAATCTCCTTCATGGAGAAGGTTCTGGGCACCCGATAAAACAGGGAAAGTACCATACGATTGGATACATTTTCCTGCGCCAGTAATGGGAATACCATGACGGATTGGATACCAATCGTCAACATTTCCCCGGACTTTATTGCGTCCATATTATCCTTGGAAATCACCACCGGCTTATCGGTATTTAAAAAGGACAGCGTCTCCACATGGCTGGACTTGTCAAAAAACGGAATCACACCGCCTGCTCTCCACTCGGAAACCACATCCATATAATTCTCTTTTGTATACAGACCGAAAACATAGCCGGCATCACACTTTAGATGACCCCCCATAATGCCGAGCCATTTTTCCATGATCGCTTCAATGGGTTCATCGCTGTCCAACAGCTGTACGATTTCGGTCGTAGCCTCGATATCCTCCATATTCTGAGACATCTCCAGCTTTTCGTTCTGATCTTTTTGGCTCTTGACCTCTGCACTGTAGCAATTCATTTTGTTATGAAGAAAAAATGTATAGGTATCCCGCAAAAGATCCAGCGCATAATTCAAATGCTCTGCATTTTCGTTTTTTTGCGCCTCTGCCTCAATTACCACCCAGTAAAGGGCTACCTGTCCGTCCACCTTTACCGAAATCACCGCTACGGTGCCGGTGCCGTCCTCCAGTTCCTCGATTACCACATCCTCCAAAGAACCTTCTTCCACCCGTTCCAGCAAGTCACAAATCTGTCGGGAACCGATGTAACGGTATATATTTTCTACCTTGGATTGCTCCCCTGACATCTTTGTGATTTTATTTTTGTCATTATCCAAACAGTAAATATAAAGTCCTGTCATCAGACTAAATTCGTCTTGTAGCTTTTGTAATTTTGTACTATCAATCAATTCTCGAAAATTCATTCAAGTATCTCCTTTAACCGAATTACACAGAAAGCCTATTTTCTGATAATTTTACCACAAAAAACAAAAAAAGGCTATAAAAAAAGGGACACAAATTGTGAATTCGTGTCCCTAAGTCATCGACAATATTTTCTTTTTTATGAATCGATACTGTAATTCGGAGCTTCCTTGGTGATATGAATATCATGAGGATGGCTTTCCTTTAAGGAAGCTGCGGAAATCTTAACAAATCTGCCGTTTTCCTGAAGTGCGGGAATGGTGCTTGCACCACAGTAACCCATACCGGAACGAAGTCCGCCCAGCAACTGGAACACGGTATCTTCCAAATTACCCTTGTAAGCAACTCGACCCTCTACACCTTCGGGAACAAGCTTCTTTGCATTGGTCTGGAAGTAACGATCCTTACTGCCGTTCTCCATAGCAGCGATAGATCCCATACCACGGTATACCTTGTATTTTCTACCCTGGAACAATTCATATTCTCCGGGGCTCTCTTCACAACCTGCAAACATGCTACCCATCATGCAGACACTACCGCCGGCTGCAATTGCCTTGGTAATATCTCCGGAGTACTTGATACCACCATCTGCGATAATCGGTATGCCATATTCCTTTGCAACATTATAGCAATCCATAACAGCGGTAATCTGAGGAACACCGATACCTGCTACCACACGAGTGGTACAAATGGATCCGGGGCCGATACCAACCTTAACTGCATCTGCGCCGTTCTCAATCAAAGCTCTGGTTGCTTCACCGGTTGCCACATTACCTGCTACAACAGGAAGATCCGGATACTTCTCTTTAATCATCTTTAAGCAGTTCAATACGTTCTGAGAATGTCCGTGTGCGGAATCCAATACGATTACGTCTACCTTTGCTGCTACCAGTGCGGATACACGATCCAATACGTTGGCGGTAATACCTACACCGGCACCGCAAAGCAGTCTGCCCTGTGCGTCCTTTGCAGCAAGGGGATACTTAACGGTCTTCTCAATATCTTTAATGGTGATAAGTCCCTTTAAATTAAAGTCCTTATCTACGATGGGAAGCTTTTCCTTTCTTGCCTTTGCAAGAATCTGCTTTGCTTCCTCCAAGGTAGTTCCTTCGGGAGCGGTTACCAGACCTTCACTGGTCATGGATTCCTTGATTTTTTTGGTAAAATCGGTTTCGAATTTCAGGTCACGATTGGTAATGATACCAACAAGCTTCTTACCTTCGGTAATCGGCACACCGGAAATACGGAACTTTGCCATCAATGCATCTGCATCTGCCAATGTATGTTCAGGGCTTAAAGAAAATGGATCGGTGATAACACCATTTTCAGAACGCTTTACCTTATCTACCTCTTCAGCCTGTGCCTCGATAGACATATTTTTGTGGATAATACCGATACCACCCTGTCTCGCCATAGCAATTGCCATACGATGCTCGGTTACGGTATCCATACCTGCGCTCATTAATGGAATGTTCAACTTAATCGTCTTTGTAAGCTGTGTAGTCAAATCGACCTGATTGGGAATTACCTGAGAATATGCGGGTACCAAAAGCACGTCATCAAAGGTAATGCCTTCACCAATAATCTGTCCCATTTTGTCTCCTCCTGTATATTTTTCTGATGATTTTCAAATGAGTTTAACAGAGTTTATTTTCACTGTCAACCCATAATGATTCTATTTCTTTTGAAATATTTTAACACTTTTTTACGCTACCGATTTAGCGTTTTAATCTGCGAAAATCTTTCTGGGTGCATTGTTTCGCATTACCTTTACCATCTCTTCGGAAGGATTGAACAAAATCCGCTCATTTCCCTCCAGATAGATTGCATAACGACGGTCAGGCTTTAACTCTTCACCCACACTGTAGTCAATTGTTTTTACCTGACGATTTTTATAGTTGTCCAAATGATAAGAATGAATGGGAGCCACAATCTCCATCTTGTCCAAGCCATAGGTTGCTACCCGTTTTCTTCTGGTCTGCGCATAAACTCTGTCTACGGTCAATTCCTTGTCCAAATATAAATACTCGTATTCAATGTTGCACAAAGAACCTACATAATATGCCAGTCCGCCTGCCACCATTGCAATCAAAAGACCGATAAAGCCCAAAAACATAATACTGACAACGCCTAAAACCGTTAGAAAATACAGAAAATATTTTAAGAGTTTAAACTTAAGAGGTCCCTTGGCCTTAATCAGGCATTCCACATAACTTTCGCTCATTTTTCTTCCTCCGAAATATAAATTTATAATCTTATTTATCATATCTCAAATCTGCCAAACTTTCAAGACGCTTCTGATGTCTTCACAGAAACTACACACCTGCCTTTACAAAAATAATTTCCGGCAGGTCTTTTTGTCCAAAGGTGCAAAGCCTTCTATGATTATTAGTTGCGAAAATGACAGGATATTTGTATAATGTAGAAAATTGTATTTTTTACAGAGGAGGAAATAGACAATGTTTTGTACAAAATGCGGTTCCACATTACCTGATGGAACCAAGTTCTGTCCCTACTGTGGTCAAAAAATGGATGCGCCTGCAGCTGCTCCCGTTCCGGAAGCCCCTGCACAATCCAATCCCGTTCCACCTGTTCCGGAACAGAACATAAATGTAACCCCTACCCCGGTGCCGCCACAAGCCGCTCCCGTGGTTAACCCGATTCCTACGGAGCCCACTCCCAAGAAGAAATCCCCGGTCGGAATCATTCTTACCGTTCTTGTATTGTTACTTGTAGCAATCCTTGGCGTCGGTGGCTTCATTCTTTGGAATACAACAAAAGCAACCACCATTCATCTAAACGACTACGTAACCGTTTCCTTTGAAGGATACGAAACCCTTGGTACCGCTACCCTGGATATGGATTACGACGCATACGGAAAGGCTCTTGCAAAAGCCTTAAAGATTAAAGATTCCGATTATGAGCGTCTGGACACCATGGAAGTATTGGTTTCCGCCAAACTTCAGGAAATATACAATGAATTTAACAATGTAAAAAATATGGTAACTCTTACCCTTAGCCAATCCACAAATCTCTCCAACGGAGATGAAGTAACGGTTCATTTCAATATGGATAATGAAACCGCAAAGGAACATAAGGTGCAGTTTAAGGGTGAAGATATGACCTTCACCGTTTCCGGTCTGGAAAGCATTCAGATTATCGATCCTTTCGAAAACCTGACCGCAGAGTTTAGCGGAATTGCACCCAACGGAACCTTCAGCTATCAGTACGACGGCAACTTCCAGGGAATCAATTCCTATGACTTCTATGCGGACAAAACCAACGGCTTAAGCAATGGCGACGTGGTAACAGTTACCATCAGCACAGACGACACCTATCTTTTGAAGCAGGGTTGTGCGGTGAAGTCCAAAACCAAGGAATTTACCGTAACCGGTTTGGATCACTATGTAACCGATGCAAATGACCTTACCGCCGAATTTATTCAGTATGCGAAATCCGAGGCAGAAGACAGCATCGTCGCTTACACTGCCAACTCCTATAACGAGAATAGCAAGGTCAAGGATTTGACTTATGCGGGCTATTTCCTTTTGACTAAAAAGGAAGCCAACGGATGGGGTTCCTTCAATGAATACTATATGATTTATAAGGGAACCGTCACCAATACCAATTTTGCTTTCCCGGATACCGTAGTATACTTCCCCATCAAATTTACCGAAGTAATGGCCACTTCAAACGGTGTCACCAGTAATCGGGAAGGCAACATCATTGGTACTTCTCAGCTCGGAAACAACTACCACACCAATGGCTACAGCAATCCCCTCCTTTGCTATATCGAATTGGCAAGTTCCAAGGTGGATTCCTATAATGTAACCGCCGGCGATGGAATGGAGGTATTCGCAAACTACTCTCCCATCCAGTCCATAAGTGATTTATCCGCAGAGTCCATTCAAATGTTAAAAGATGATACCACCACTACACTGATTACCAAAATCAATGCAGATTACGATAAAGAATGGCATGCCAATAACTTTGAATTCTATGGACTGTATCTTTTGACTGCCAAGAATCAGGGAAATGACTTCCGCAGCAATAATCAGATTTACGTTATTTACAGAGCACGTGTATCCACAGATCGAAAAAATGACTTTGAACCTACCATGGTTTATTACCCCGTAGAGTATACCGGTTTGGTAAATCTTCCAAACGGAGAATTCATGTATTCCGCAAAGAATGGCATTATCGGTAATTTCACCTTCTCGGGTCACTGGTGGAGCACCTTTGGTTATAATGACCAGGAGGATATGTACAATGACTTAATCAGTGTAAAGCGTGACCGCTATACCTATGAAGTAAGTCTTGCACAGGATGAATTACAATCCGTAGAAGAAAACACGGAAAACACTTCTGAAGAAGCTACCGAAGAAGCCCAGGAATCCACCGAGGAAAGTACGGAAGAAACAACGGAAGAATCTATCGAAGAGACAACCGAAGAAACTACTGAAAGCACCGAGGAATCTTCAGAAGAATTTTCCGAGGCCGACACAGAATTGGTTACCTTAACCCTGACTGACGCCGGTGTAAATAAGATTCAGGTTATCAAGGAGATTCGTACCATTACCGGTCTTGGTTTAAAGGACGCAAAGGATTTGGCTGACAATACTCCCAGTGTTTTACTGGAGAGCATTAGCGCCGAAGATGCAGCATCTTATCAGGAACAGTTGGAAGCTTTAGGTGCTACCGTAACTGTAGAATAAGCAAAGCTGGGAAACGGATGACCCGCAACGGTCATCCGTTTTTATGATTATTTAAGAATTAGTTTCTTCTCCCTTCATTGACTTTCCCCCGGAAACTAGCTATATTTGATAGAGAATACGGAAAAAGGATGGACTGTTTATGCCTGTAATGGATGAATTTCAAGAAGAACGTGAGACATTAAAGAATGCCTCCCTTCGCAAAAAAATAGGATATATCTGGGACTATTACAAGTGGCCCATTATCATCGGTGTTGTCGTGTTGATTATGCTGGTTTCCATGGTCCGCAATTATATGTCCAGAAAAACCGACCTCATGTACCTGGTGACCATTAACGGTACCAATACCCCCGGAGTAGAGGATTACGGGGAGCGTTTCACCGAATATTGCGGATACGATACCACGAAGTACCAGATTACCGTGGACACCTCCGCTCACCTGGATTTGGCCGCTATGGACGATGCCACTGTACAGACCACCCAAAAGCTGATGGTATTGATTGCTGCCGGGGATATGGATTGTATTCTGACGGACATTCATTCTCTGGAAAATTATGCTTACCAGAATGTTCTGTACGACATGCGTGATTTCCTTACAGATGAGGAATACGAAAAATACAAACCCTTTTTCTACTACGTGGATCGAGGCATTATCGATGCCAAAGAAGATGCGGATTTAAAACACAATTACGACTATGACCCAACCTATCCCGAAAATCCTTACGATCCCACTACGATGCAAGATCCGGTACCGGTGGGCATTCGCTTAATCGAACATCCCGAATTGGAACGTGATTTTATTTTTACCGACGATAAGAATCTGGTGGTCAGTTTCCTAATCAACACCAAGCACTTGGATACTTGTAAGCAGTTTCTTGATTATCTGATGGTAGAAACCGGCGGTGAATATCAGAATCCCGCAACAGCATTTGAATAAACAGTAACCAAAAGGGCAGGATATAAATCCTGCCCTTAACTATTATGCTTCCACTTTCTCTGTTTTTAACTGTTTCTGCATATTCTCTATTTCTTCCAGCTGAAATCCTACTTTTAAGATGGTTTCAATGTCCAATCCTACAAGCAGCATATTTCGCAAAGTCTCTGCTCTTCCTTCAGCTTTTCCTTCAGCTTTTTCCTTTCTCAAGCATTTCCTGATCTCTCATAAAAAGCGTCATAAACTCAGTCCTCCACTCCTCATGTCTTCTGGCACGTTCCGGAGTTCCTCCGGTGTTTTTCTTTGTTCTTTTGTACTCATCATGAGATTCTCCTTTCGTGCAGAGAGAACCTCTGTATCATAAAGGATTAAGTCATGAACACATTTCACCCAAGTATGCAAAGGTCTCCCGCTATAGATGTGATTTTTAAAGCATGGATTCCTTTTTAGAAAATATAGATGTGATTTAGACACGCCGATGGTGCAAAAGAAAAGATGCTTTGAAGATAGTGTAACACCTTCAAAGCATCTTAGCAATCATAACTCATCATTATCTAGCCGGCAAACTTCGGCTTCGTCTATATTTTATAATCTCCTTGGCAAGCGTAAACCGCCAAGCTCTTCAACATACATAAAGCCAGTTTCCTCCCCTGCTGCTTCAAATAAAATATCTACGTCTACAGGCAACGTTGTACCCCTTAACACATTCTTCAACATATCATAGCACACGATTTCTTCATTTCCACAGTAAATACTTAAATATGGATCTCCTGTCGTGGCCGATGCTTCACGGGTATGATAATAGCACTGATATACTCGGTTGTTATAACAGAAACCATAATACGCATACAATAAGTACGGATTCTGTTTATACTGTGCATACAAATAATCTACCTTCACACCATTTGTAATGATTGCACTGACTCTTTTACCTGCACCATACTGATTTCTTTTCCAGCGATAGGTAGATACTGTCTCACCATCAATCCTTTTCTGAATAAGTAATCGCGAAGAATAATCATCGCCACCATACAAAAGTTCCAACACTCTTCCATCAGACAGCTTTTTGAACAATAGAATCGGTTGATAAATATGAGATGCATCTTTTGCCGTCCAGACCTCGTCTCCTTTTTCTTCCACATGTTCAAACTCCATCGGAATATAGCTTGCTTCCTCAAATTCTTCCGAAGAGCCTAGAATGCTTCCGCTTTTGGCATCTATCAAGAAACGATCCGGCGCATAATAAGCCTCCAGTTCACGTATATATACCACTCCATCCATCAACCGACAGTTGGCCTGAATCATTTCTTTCTGACTGTCTGTAAGCTTATCCCACTCCGACGTATAAGTCATCACCGGGATATTGTTCTCATACTCAATCTGAATCAACTTCCGTAATCCCACATAGATACCATCTATCAAAAAATCTTCTCCTGGCGACAAATGAAACGAAAAGATTTTATCGTTTTCCACTTCCTTAAAATTATATGGCTGATACACACTCTCACCACGCCAGGAATTCTTCGTAACCCATCTGTCTTCAAAAATAATCTCTATTCCATCGTGCATCATACCTTTCAGATGAACTTTTCCGGTATACACATCATATTCCCAATCGAAATGATATACCGACTCCTCGTCAATCATAATATCCGTGAGCCATTTATTTTGGTCATAAGCAAGTTTCATCCTTCTGCCATCAGATAAACGAATTTCTATCGGCAAATCCCTATAAAAAAGTTGTTCGCCAAAACAAGGCTGCCATTCCTCTATCGTATAATCAGGCTGATACAAAAAATTAGCATGAAAGAAAGAACGTTCTTCCTCTGTAAAGCATTCTGTTTTATCCTCGTAAATTACCGTCTGCTTCTCCTCGGTGTTTTCAAACATTACCGCGGATGAGTCTTCTACAGAATTCTCTGAAAACTCTACAGTGGGATTTATGTAATCATTATTCTGATTTCCGCAACCGCTCGCAATCAGTGTGCATAAACAGAAAAAAAGAAGCGTTCTTTTCATTGTCTTGTCTCCTAGAGATTAAATATTCACAAAATTGAAAAAGATATTTCTTTGTGCATTAGCAGAAAGATTTCCCACATACTGTGAGATATCTGTTACTGCATTATTATTAACCGTTTGATTCACAGCATTATAGCTTGCATTCCATGAACCTTTGGAAAGAAAGAACTTTTGAGTAGTAATTCCCGTCGGCTTAACCAGATAGCCATTCATGTCCACACCTGTTGTACACAGTATAGTACATGCATACAATGTGGCTTCTGACCATGCAGTAGTGCTTTTCCCAATGTTTAATCTTGCATTGGCTGTGTCCGTTGTTGTTCCGCTTATAACTGCAAATTCCCCTGACTGAATTGCCACTCCGCGAGCAGTACTAGGAAATCTTGTTCCAGGGTAATCCATTCTATTTCTTACTACCCAAGCAATTGCTGCTCTCTGAGCAGAATAACCAGTACCCGCATAAGTACACTCACCATAAATCAATCTCGACAAGACTTCTCCGTCAGACAAATAAAGTGTCCAGCCAGAACCACTTCCTGAATATTGAATATTATATCCATGATTGTAATCATTCATTAGATTCGAATACATGGCTTCAATATTATCTTCCACTGTTACCAGCGGTGCAATAGCTGATTCTATAAATTCAACTTCCTTGTCTTTCTGCAGAAAAGTATGTATTAACGGAGAGTAATATAAACCAGCTATGTAATAGAATCCTGTTTCTTTGTCAAAAACATATCCACGGCCTACTAATGAATTAATATTCGTCCCAACATATCAACTATCTTCCTCAAAAACAATACTTTACTACCGAAACGACATTTTTATACTCATTATGTTCATTCTACAATCTATAAGCGCCAAAAACCGGAAGAATATCACTGCCCTTCCGGTTCTTGATTTTCCACGATATTTTACATCTGTGAAAGCAATTCCTTTAACATCGCATTAACGCTACTGGGATCTGCTTTGCCCTTCATAGCCTTCATGGTCTGACCAACCAGGAAGCCGATTGCCTTTTCCTTACCGCTCTTGTAGTCTGCCACAGACTGAGGATTAGTGGCAATAACCTCTTCTACAGTCTTGCGAAGCGCACCCTCGTCATTTACAGTCTTAAGGCCCTTCTCCTCTACGTAAGCTACAGGATCGATATCCTCAGCAAAAATCTTCTCAAATACTTCCTTTGCTACAGAAGAGTTGATTTCCTTCTTATCCACCATCGCAATCAAATCAGCCAAATGCTTGGGGCTAAAGGTTAAATCTTCAGGATCGGTGTTAGTCTCCTTCATAAGTCTGAGGGTTTCGCCCATCAACCAGTTGGAAACCTTCTTGGGATTACCACAAAGTGCTGTAGTCTCCTCGAAGATATCTGCCATCTGCTTAGTACCGGTGATAATATTAATATCATATTCCGGCAAGTCAAACTGCTCTTTGTAACGGATCTTTTTCTCAGGTGCCATTTCCGGCTGCGCATCCTTTACACGTGCAATCCATTCTTCACTGATATGGATCGGTACCAAATCGGGATCCGGGAAGTAACGATAGTCCTGTGCATCCTCTTTGGAACGCATAGGGTAGCTTTCTGCCTTGGTATCGTCCCAACGACGGGTTTCCTGTACCACCTGCTTACCTTCTTCAATCAAGTCGATCTGACGGTTCTTCTCGCCCTCAATGGCATGCTGAATGGCACGGAAGGAGTTTAAATTCTTCATCTCGGTTCTGGTGCCGAATTTCTCTGCTCCCACCTCTCTCACGGAAAGGTTTACATCGGCTCTCATAGAGCCTTCCTGAAGCTTACAATCGGATGCTCCCAGATACTGAATGGTCTGACGAAGCTTTTCCAAATAAGCGATTACTTCTTCTGCACTTCTCATATCCGGCTCGGATACGATTTCGATTAACGGTACACCGGAGCGGTTGTAGTCTACCAAGGAAGCATCTTCCCACTCATCATGAACCAGCTTACCGGCATCCTCTTCCATATGAATCTCATGGATTCTCACAGCCTTCTTGACACCGCTCTCTGTTTCAATGTCTACATGACCATTTCGGCAAATGGGCAGGTATAACTGGGAAATCTGATAGTTCTGTGGGTTATCGGGATAGAAATAATTCTTACGGTCAAACTTGCAATCACGGGTAATATCACAGTTGGTTGCAAGTCCTACTGCCATTGCATACTCCACTACCTGCTTATTGAGGACAGGTAAGGAACCGGGCATACCGGTACATACAGGGCAGGTATGGGTATTGGGCGCACCACCAAACGCTGTGGAGCAGCCACAGAAAATTTTCGTCTTGGTAGCCAGCTCTACGTGTACTTCCAGACCAATGACGGTTTCGTATTCCTTAGCCATTACTGTACCTCCTTTGCTGCCTGCTCATAGGTATATGCGGCACGGATTAACTTCTTCTCTGCAAAGCAATCACCAATTAGCTGTACGCCAATCGGAAGACCCTTTGCATCTACACCACAGGGAACGCTGATACCGGGAAGTCCGGCAAGGTTTACGGAAATGGTGTAAATATCGCCCAAATACATCTGCATGGGATTTGACAGGCTGCAGCCAAGCTTAGGCGCTGTGGTAGGTGCAACCGGTCCGAGAATAATATCGTATTTTGCGAAAGCATCGTCAAAGGACTTCTTAATCAACGCCTTTACACGAAGGGCTTTCAAATAATATGCATCATAATAGCCGGAGGAAAGAACAAAGCTTCCCAGCATAATACGTCTCTTTACTTCCGGGCCAAAGCCTTCGGAACGGGACTTCTTGTACATGCGATGCAGTTCTTCCGCATCCTGTGCACGATAGCCATACTTCACACCGTCAAAGCGCTCCAGGTTTGAGCTTGCCTCTGCATCCGCGATGGTATAGTAGGTGGGGATAGCATATTTTACGTGCTGAAGGTCGAATTCCTCTACCTCTGCGCCAAGCTCCTTGAGCTTATCTGCCACAGCAAGCACAGCCTTCTTAACGTCCTCCTGCAGGCCCTCTCCGAAATAAGATTTGGGAATACCGATCTTTAAGCCCTTTACATCCTGTACAAGTGCTTCGGTAAAGTTGGTATCCTCTCGCTTCATGGAGGTAGAATCTTTAGGGTCATGAGACGCGATTGTCTCCAAAATAGTAGCACAGTCGGTTACATCCTTACAAAGGGGGCCAATCTGATCCAGGGAAGAACCATAAGCAATCAAACCATATCGGGATACGGTACCATAGGTGGGCTTCAGTCCTACCACACCGCAATAAGAAGCGGGCTGACGAATAGATCCACCGGTATCGGAGCCCAGTGCCGCAAAACACTCATTTGCCGCAACTGCTGCCGCTGAACCACCGGAAGAACCACCGGGAACGTGCTCTGTATTTCTGGGATTGCGGGTCACACCATAATAAGAGGTCTCTGTGGTACTGCCCATTGCGAACTCATCCATATTGGTTTTACCAATGATAACGGCACCGGCTTTTTCCAGATTCAAAACTGCCTCGGAAGAGAAGGTCGGTACGAAATTGCTCAAAATCTTGGAAGAACAGGTGGTCAGCATTCCCTCGGTACACATATTGTCTTTGATTGCAAAGGGAACTCCCGCAAGAGGTCCTGTCAGCTCACCGCTTTCAATCTTCTTCTGCGCCTGGGCTGCTTTTGCCAGGGCTTTCTCTCTGTCAATGGTCACATATGCGTGAACGGTACTTTCTGTCTGATCAATCTGATCCAAAACTGCCTGCATGGCATCTACCGCAGTGTAGGTACCGGCCTTGATTGCCTTTGCCAGTTCCACTGCCGTAAGGGATAAAATATCACTCATTTTCTTCACCCCTCCTTAATCAAATGTCTTGGGAACAAGGAACATATTGTCCTTTTCCTCAGGAGCGTTCTTTAAAATATTATCACTGTCATCGCCATTTACTACCACATCCTCACGGAATACATTGTTTACCGGGAAAACATGGGACATGGGCTCTACGCCGGTTGTATCAAGTTCACTAAGCTCATCGATATAATCCAGCATCTCTTCCAGATCCTTCTTGGCCTGCTCTTTCTCATCATCCGAAAGATCCAACTTCGCAAGAATGCCTACATATTCGATTGTTTCATCGCTGATTACATTCGCCATTTGTTACCTCTTTCTTTTCTTCTTGAAATCGGAAATCCAAACCGGGAACTTTCGGCTCCCAATTTGGATTTCTGTGTATTGTTTCCAAGTATTAATCTCTTACCTTAATATGAACCTCACGAAGCTGCTGCTCGGTTACATCGCCGGGCGCACCACACATCAAATCCTGTGCGGAACCGCTCATAGGGAACGCAATAACCTCACGGATATTCTCTTCGTTACGAAGCAACATAATCATACGGTCTACGCCGGGTGCCATACCTGCATGCGGCGGAGCACCAAACTGGAATGCCTGATATAATGCACCAAACTTGGCCTTTAAGGTCTCCTCATCGTAGCCTGCAATTTCAAATGCCTTTACCATAATGTCAAGGTCATGGTTACGAACCGCACCGGAGGAAAGCTCAACACCGTTACATACAATATCATACTGATAAGCAAGAATCTTTAAAGGATCCTCGTTTACGAGAGCATCCAAGCCACCCTGAGGCATAGAGAAAGGATTGTGTGTAAATCCAACCTGCTTGGTTTCCTCATCCAACTCGAACATAGGGAAGTCGTTTACATAGCAGAAACGATATGCATTCTTCTCGATTAAATCCAACTTATTGCCAAGTTCGGTACGAAGCTGACCGGCATAATAGTTTGCCTTTTCTTCCTTATCTGCGATAAAGAATAAGGTATCTCCTGCCACAAGTCCTGCGATTTCACGAAGCTCTGCCTTATACTCAGCAGGAATAAACTTATCAATCGGTCCCTTGTAGCTTAAATCCTCGCCTACTTCCAAATAACCAAGGCCGCCCATACCCATATCGGTAGCGAACTTCAAAAGCTTCTCATGGAAGCCCTTGGACATTTCCGCATGCACCTTAATGGCACGGATGGTTCTGCCTACAAAAGGCTTGAAGGTACACTTCTGGAAGAAATCGGTAACATCAATAATACGAAGAGGGTTACGAAGGTCCGGCTTATCGGAACCAAACTCCAGCATTGCCTGCTTGTAGCTGAT
>DCGY01000092.1 GCA_002314715.1 Lachnospiraceae bacterium UBA1766
TATCGTGATACCGTTCAGGATATTCAGGGTATTATTCATATGGATCCCGAGACGGCAGCAAAGCAGATTCGTTTCATGCTTTCCGCTCAGGTAGACAATGGCGGCGGACTTCCTCTTGTATTATTTGACTTTGTTCCCGGTAATTCCGGTACTCCCGATGATCCGGAATGGGTTAAGATGACCGGACATCCTGCATATCGTGCAGATGATGCTTTGTGGTTATTCCCTACCGTTTGGAAGTATGTAGCAGAATCCGGAAACAAGGATTTCATCAAGGAAGTAATTCCTTACGCAAACAACGGCGATCAGGGTACCGTATACGATCACTTAAAGAGAGCAATCAACTTCTCCATGGAGAGACTTGGACCTCACGGAATGCCCGCAGGTCTTCATGCAGACTGGAATGACTGTTTAAGACTTGGTAAGAAGGGTGAATCTTCCTTCGTAGCTTTGCAGTTATATTATGCATTTACCGTAATGTACGGATTTGCTAAGGATTTGAACGATACCGAATATATGGCATATTTGGAGAAGACCCAGAAGGAACTTGGCGATATCATCAATAAGACCTGTTGGGAAGACGACAGATTTGTTCGTGGTTACAAGGAAGACGGACAGGTAATCGGTTCCAAGCATGATCCCGAAGCAAATATGTGGTTGAATCCTCAGTCCTGGGCAGTTATCAGTGGACTTGCTACCAAGGATCAGGCTGAGAAGGCTCTTGAGAGCGTTCATCGCGAATTAAATACCAAGTATGGTGTACGTGTAATGGCTCCTTCCTATGTAGATCATGCATTTGATGGTGCACTTGCATTGTTATTTAACCCTTCCACCAAAGAGAACGGTGGTATCTTCTCTCAGCCTCAGGGATGGATTATCCTTGCAGAAGCTTTGATGGGACACGGAAATCGTGCACATGAGTACTTCACCGAGAGCTCACCTGCTTCTCAGAATGAGGATGCTGATACCAGAAGACTTGAGCCCTATGTACATGGTCAGTTTACCGAGAGTACCGATTCTCCTTTCGAGGGTCGTTCTCATGTACATTGGCTTACCGGTACCGCTTCCACCTGTATGGTTGGTTGCGTAGAGGGTATCTGCGGTATGAGACCTGACCTGGATGGTCTTTGGGTATGTCCTTCTATTCCCAGCGATTGGAAGGAAATGACCATGGACAAGATGTTCAGAGGCAAGAAGCTTCATATCGTTGTAAAGAATGAAAGCGGCGCTGAGTGTGGTTTCAAGGAGTTCTACTTAAATGGAACCAAGCTTGACAAGCCTTATGTGGCAGCAGCAGACATGAAGGATGCGAATGAAGTTATCGTAATAATGTAATTCATAAATCAATCAGATTTGTCTCGAAAGGGAGTAGTCGAAAAACTACTCCCTTTTTTTTCGCGTGGAACACCTTTTTTTCCTTGCATAGTAGACGGCAGAATGATAAAATAATACTATCTATTTTTATATGATGGGGAGAGTATAACGCCGATGACAGAACAAATTCTTCAGGGAGTTATTTCCATATATTTATTGCTGATATTAACCTTTGTCATGATGGTAAATGACCGGGCATTTGAGAGCGGAATACGTAAAAAATTCTATTATTCCATTCTTTTTCTGCTGATTTTGGTGGCTACCGATGTGAGCCTGTGTTTTGCGGAGCATGAAGGGTTAATGAATATTGCCTTGCCGGCCAGGGCCATACGAGGAATTTTTCGACCATTGATTGAGGTCATGTATCTGTACATCCTCGTTCGCGATCAGGACTGGTGGATAAAAATTATGCTGCCGCTTCCTGCTGTTTTAAATGGCGCGTTATTTGTTATGAATATTTGGACAGGTTGTATGTTTACCTATGAGAAGGGCCAGTTTGTCAGTGGCACCTTATTTGTAACAACCTATCTGATTCATGGTTTTTATTTGGGACTTATTATTTTCTGCGCGCTGTTTGGAAAGAAAAAAGACGGCTGGGTGGAGAGCTTTTTTGTGATAATTGTTTGCAGTATTTGTCTGGGCTCTGCATTTATTGAGAGAATATACGGTATGGCCATTCTTTTCGATAATGTTTTGGGCGTGGGTATTTGCGCCTATTATTATCTGATTGCCATGCAGGTATACAGAAGAGATGCTTTGACGAATTTGCTAAGTCGTCACAATATGTACTTTGATATGGAAAATTTGGACCACAAAAAGTATATGCTGACTGTGGTGGATGTGGATAACTTCAAAATTATCAATGACAAATACGGACATCAGACAGGTGACCAGGTCCTGGTGGATGTGGTTCATATTATTCAGAAAAATCTGCTGCTTGGAAGTAAGATGTATCGTTTTGGCGGAGATGAGTTTACGATTCTCAGTTATCGTGTAGACGAGGCGGAATTGGAAAAGGCATTTTCCCAGATTGATAAAGAACTTGAAGAGAAGGACTACAGTATTTCTTACGGAAATGCGATTCATGAACCCGGTGACAAAATCATCGATGTAATCGACCGGGCCGATGCGGATATGTATCGAAACAAGCGTGCGGCCAAGAGTGAAGATATTTGGGATGTAATGACCGGACTCTTTAATCTGCGCGGATTTTTGGATGAGCTGGAATCCTTGAAAAAACATGCGCTTTCCGAGAAGGAAGACATTTGTCTGATTAGTTTTGATATCGATCATTTGAAGAATATCAACAGCGCCTATGGTTTGGTGGAAGGAAATCTGGTTATCATTACGCTTGCCAAAGTAATTGAGAGCTGCATCGGAGTCGGTCAGTTTATCGGCCATCTTGGAAGTGATGAATATGTAGTTGCCATGCAGACCGCGTACGGTGATGAGGAAGAACCCCAGAACTTCATTGATAAGGTTTTAAAGGCAATCGATGAGACCATGGCATTTTCCGGTAAGGATTATACGGTAGAAATCAATTATGCGACCTATCATTTGGAGCTTACCCAGGAAAGTATATTGGATACTGCGGTGGACAAGGTTCTTTATGCCAAGAAGACGATTAAGGAAAATCGCCGCAAGAACATGCCTTCAGGTGAGTTCATGGATGATAAGGAATACAGTGAAGAAGACCAGAGAATGGTTATGGATATCATCGACCACAACAAGCTGAAATATGCTTTTCAGCCGATTATTTCTGCCAAGGACGGAAAGGTTGTGGCTTATGAGGCATTGATGCGTTCCGATACGGAGCCCATGGTTTCTCCTTTGAAGATTTTGAATTATGCCACAAAGAATAAGCGCTTGTATGATGTGGAAAAGGTTACTTTAAATAACGTACTGGGCCATATTAAAGAGCATGTGGAGGAACTGAAGGACAAGCGTGTGTTCTTAAATTCCATTCCCGGCTTCTCGTTAAATGAAGAGGACTACGGTGAGTTGTCCGCGAACTACCATGATATTATGGACCGCGTTGTGTTCGAGATTACAGAGCAGGAGGAACTGGCAGATAAGGCGCTGGAGCAATTAAGAGAGCGCAGCCAGAAGGATCAGTTCAAGATTGCCATCGACGATTTCGGAAGCGGATGCTCCAATACCAACAGCCTGCTTCGTTATATGCCGGAGGTCATTAAGCTGGATCGTCTGTTGATTACCGATATCAGTAAAAATGCCAAGAAGCAGTATTTTGTAAATAGTATTACTACCTTTGCCAAGGCCAATGCAATGATCGTTTTGGCAGAGGGTGTGGAAACCTTGGATGAATTAAAGACCGTAATTCATTTGGGTGTAGATTTGATTCAGGGATTTTATACCGCACAGCCCAGCTATGAATTTACGGATGTGATTTCCGAGGAAATCAAGAATGCAATTATTACCGAGAATATGAGAACCTCTGTAAACGTAAACCGTAAGGTTTATATTGCCAGTACGGAACGAGAGATTTCTCTGGTACACCTTGCGCTGGAAGAGTATACGGGCGTGACCATTGCCGTTCCTACTTTAAAGGTTTTGGGTAATTCCGATTATCGCGCGGATATGTGCCTGAAGATTAAAGAGGGCTTGGAATGCCGCATTACCTTAAAGGATGTAAACCTGAGCTCCATTGACAATCAGCCTTGTATCGATATCGGAGAGGGCGCCAGAGTTACACTGGTCATCGAAGGTAAGAATACACTGGATGCCAGAGGTATTCATGTGCCGGAAGGAAGTAGCCTGACCATAGAAGGAAACGGTGTACTGGATATTTTGGCAAAAGGCCATAAGTGCTATGGTATTGGTGCAAAATACGATGAGAGCTTTGGTAATATCCGACTGACCCATTCCGGTGAGGTCAAGGTCCGTGTGGATGGTGAGGAAGGTGTTGCAATCGGTGGTGGTATTTACCACGAAGGCTACGGAATCATTATGGAAAGCGGTATTCTCCGTGTTTATGCTGCGGCAGTAGATGCGGTAGGTATAGGATGTGTTCGGGGAGATGTGCCGATTCGACTGAAAGACAGTTATATCTTTGTGGACTTCCGTGTAAACACCGGTACCGCAATCGGTTCTGTGTACGGTAAGCAGGATATTCATTTGGAAAACTTCAAACTGGAAATGAGTGGTAGCGGAAGCAGCCTCAGTGCAATCGGTACCAATCACAGTACCGGCGGTATAATCAGTATGTTGCGAGGCTCTGTTGTAACCAAGTTTACCGGTCAGAATATTGTGATGTTTGGTGGTAAATCCGGTGAAATCGAGATTCGTATCGAGCACATTCGCGTAGATATCTTCGGAGAAGGAAACAGTGTGCTGGCGATAGGCTGTATTGACCACAGTGCGAAGTTGCATATGGATCATTCACCTACCAAGATTCTGATCAACGCTTCCGAGGTTATTGCCTTTGGTGCAATGGAGGATAATTTCTTCCTGGGTTACCAGGAACCGGATGTTTTGATTAACGGAAACCAGATTGCGTATTCCCTGAGTGAAAACTAAAAACTTTGGAAAGTGCTTGACAAAAAACAGAGAAGTAGCTTATATTTGCAATAGAATAATTTTTAACGGCGATGAATAAGAGGAGTATGCAAAAACGTCCCTTGTCAGAGAGATGGACCACTGGAAACAGTGCTGTAAGGTTCATTCAAGAAGGAGTTGCAGAAGGTAGCTTAGGAGCCGGAAAACTGAAAGAACACAGTAGGTTTTCCCGAGTAATCCACGTTATCGGATAAGGTCTTAAAACCAAACGGTGAGAGACTGGAGAGGCAGCTTTTGCTGTAAATAAAGGTGGTACCGCGTTTTTGACGCCCTTTGCTGATTCTATCGGCAAAGGGCGTTTGTAAGTTAGGAACAAAAACAAGCAGAGAGTATAATATGAAAAGGAGAATAGAAATGAGCAAAGAATTAGCAAAGACTTATGATCCAAAGGGAATGGAGGATCGTATCTATCAGAACTGGCTGGATAAGAAATATTTCCATGCAGAGGTTGATCATTCTAAGACACCTTTTACCATCGTAATTCCACCACCAAATATTACAGGACNNAAGAAATATTTTCATGCTGAAGTAGATCACAGCAAAACACCTTTTACCATTGTTATTCCGCCCCCAAATATTACCGGTCAGCTGCATATGGGCCATGCATTGGATAACACCATGCAGGATATCCTGATTCGTTTCAAGAGAATGCAGGGTTACAACGCATTATGGCAGCCCGGAACAGACCATGCATCCATCGCTACCGAGGTTAAGATTATCGAAAAGCTTAAGAGCGAGGGAATTGATAAGCATGACCTGGGACGTGAGAAATTCCTGGAGCGCGCTTGGGAGTGGAAGAAGGAATACGGCGGACGTATTATTTCTCAGTTAAAGAAGATGGGTTCTTCCTGCGACTGGGACAGAGAGCGTTTTACCATGGATGAAGGCTGTAATAAAGCCGTTACCGAAGTATTCGTTAAGATGCATGAAAAAGGATATATTTACAAAGGCTCCAGAATTATTAACTGGTGTCCGGTTTGTAACACCTCTATTTCCGATGCAGAAGTAGAATATCAGGAGCAGGCAGGTCATTTCTGGCATATTAAATATCCGATTATGGATGCAAACGGCCAGCCCAGCACAACCGAATTTTTGACCTTTGCTACCACCCGTCCCGAGACAATGCTGGGTGATACCGCAGTGGCAATTCATCCCGATGATGAGCGTTACAAGCACTTAATCGGCAAAAAGGTTATGCTTCCTTTGATGAACAGAGAGATTCCCATCGTTACCGATACTTATGTAGACATGGAATTCGGTACCGGCGTTGTTAAGATTACACCTGCCCATGACCCCAACGACTTTGAGGTAGGCAAGCGTCATAATCTTCCTATAATCAATGTAATGAACGATGATGCTACCATTAATGAAAACGGTGGAAAGTATGCCGGAATGGATCGTTATGAGGCCAGAAAGGTAATCGTATCCGAGTTGGATGCAATGGGACTTCTCGTAAAGGTAGAGGATTACTCTCATAACGTAGGTACCCATGATCGTTGTAAGACAACCATCGAGCCTTTGGTAAAGGAGCAGTGGTTCGTAAAGATGGATGAACTGATTAAGCCTGCTGTAGAAGCAGTAAAGACAGGGGATATCCAGTTGATTCCGGAGCGTATGGAGAAGACCTACTTTAACTGGACCGACAACATCCGTGACTGGTGTATCAGCCGTCAGCTTTGGTGGGGACACAGAATTCCCGCATATTATTGTGATGAGTGTAAGGAAGTAGTAGTTGCCAAGGAAGCTCCCGAAGTTTGTCCCAAGTGTGGCTGCAAGCATCTGACACAGGATCCCGATACATTGGATACCTGGTTTAGTTCTGCACTTTGGCCTTTTGAAACCCTCGGATGGCCGGAGCAGACAGAGGATTTGAAGTATTTCTATCCTACCGATGTATTGGTAACCGGATATGATATTATTTTCTTCTGGGTAATCCGTATGATTTTCTCCGGATTTGAGCAGATGGGAGAGAAGCCTTTCAAGACGGTATTGTTCCATGGTTTGGTACGTGACAGTCAGGGAAGAAAGATGTCCAAGTCCTTGGGAAATGGTATCGATCCTTTGGAGATTATTGATCAGTATGGTGCAGATGCACTCAGACTTACCTTGATTACCGGAAATGCACCCGGAAACGATATGCGTTTCTACTATGAGCGTGTAGAGAATTCCAGAAACTTTGCAAACAAGGTATGGAATGCTTCCCGTTTCATTATGATGAACATGGAAGGCAAGACTGTTTCCGAACCTAAGGCAAATGAGCTGGAGCCGGTAGATAAGTGGATTCTTTCCAAGTTAAATACGCTTGTAAAGGATGTTACCGACAACATGGAAAACTTCGAACTGGGTATTGCGGTTCAGAAGGTTTATGACTTTATTTGGGATGAGTTCTGTGACTGGTACATTGAGATGGTTAAGCCCAGACTTTACAATTCCGATGATGCAGCCAGCCAGAATGCAGCTCTCTGGACATTAAAGACAGTCCTGATTGACGCATTAAAGATGCTTCATCCTTACATGCCTTTTATTACCGAAGAAATTTTCTGTACCTTACAAAGTGAGGAAGAGTCCATCATGATCAGTGCATGGCCTACTTTCGCAGAGGACAGAGCATTCGCAAAGGAAGAAAAGGCTATTGAAATTATTAAGGAAGCTGTTCGCGGCATTCGTAACATCCGTAACGAAATGAATGTAGCACCCAGCCGTAAGGCAAGCGTATATGTAGTAAGTGAGGATGACGGTATCCTTTCTACCTTTGAGGAAGGTAAGCTGTTCTTCGCTTCTTTGGCATATGCAAACGAGGTAATGCTTCAGAAGGATAAGGAGGGTATTGCCCAGGATGCGGTTTCCGTAGTAATTCCCGGTGCTACCTTATACATTCCTTTCGCAGAACTGGTAGATATCGCCCAGGAAATCGAGAGATTAAAGAAGGAGCAGAAGCGTTTGGAGGGCGAACTTGCCCGTGTAAACGGTATGCTGACCAATGAGAGATTTATTTCCAAGGCACCCGAAAGCAAGATTGCCGAGGAAAAAGAGAAGTTAACCAAGTATACACAGATGATGGAGCAGGTAACTACCAGACTTGCTCAGTTAAGCTAAACGGAAGTTTCAGTGGGGTCGCGTGAGTAGGGAAACCGCATCACGCGACACTTCGCGTTAATTCCGAATTTCTTTCGTGGAACCATTCAGAAAGCGTAAATAAGAGAATGAATAAGAACGTAATTGTAAAGATTCAAACGGAAATGAAAGATGGAAAATGGAGATATTTGTTGGCAGCGGTGGATGTGGTGCTGCTGATTGTGTTTGCACTTCTTTTTTTCAAGGACACTTCCAATTTGATTCAGTACCGATTTGAGGAGTCTGATTTTCAAGCTTATACAAGGGATATGGGAGAGCGTTGCTTCGGAGGTACAATTTATGAAACATTCGAAGCCGGATTATACGATTCCCTCCCGGATTTCTTTTTGAGAAAAGGTTTTTATGAATATACTGTGACCTGGGACGGAGCTTCTGACGGTAGCTTCCTGTGGCCCCATGTTTATATTGACGGAAGATATGATACGATTGAGCAGGCAGTCTCCTATATGAACGAAGGCTTGGAAACATCCCATCACGATAACTTCTGGTTAAACGTGGACAGTGCCGGTATTTCTCTTCGCTTGTATTACAGCGGTACCGGAGCTGCGACCATAAAAAGTTTTGAAATTTGGGAAACTCCGGTACAGGCACGGTTTGATTTTCTGTCCCGTTTGCTGGTTTTGTTGGTCTTAAATATTTGTTTGCTGTTATATCAGCGAAATAAAAGACAACCGATTGAGAATGGTACCAGAATGGTTGCACTGTCAATTATCGGGATGACCTTTCTGGCCTGCCTGCCGCTACTTGGTCCGGGTGCGATTGAAGGACATGATTTCCGGTTTCATCTTGTACGAATAGAGGGAATCAAGGATGCCTGGCTTTCCGGTCAGTTTCCGGTCCGATTAAATCCGGATTTTTATAAGGGATACGGCTATGCAAACCCGATTTTCTATGGGGAGATTTTTCTGTATTTCCCGGCATTTTTGAGACTGATTGGTGTGAGATTAACCACAGCATATGATTGCTTCGTAGTGGCCGTGAACCTGGCGACGGCGTTGGTAACTTATTACAGTGCAAAATATATTTTTAAAAATCGCGGAATTGCAGGTATGGTGGCCTTTCTGTATACTTTGGCACCTTATAGAATTATCGATATTTATCAGAGAAGTGCGGTAGGGGAATATACCGCCATGATTTTCCTGCCTTTGGTGGTAGTGGGCATGTATAAGATTTATACAGATGACACCACCAAGAAGGCATATCGTTTCTGTTATTTGCCGTTGGCAATTGCGTTGACCGGTATTATCCAAAGCCATGTCCTTACGGGAGAAATGACAGGAATTTTTATTCTGGCGGTTTGCGTTTTGGCGCTTATTCGCACCTTCCAAAAGCCACGTTTTTTTGCTTTGGTAAAGACCGTAATCGTGACATTGCTTATAAATGCATGGTTTTTACTGCCCTTCCTGGACTTTTCGCAGACCCAGGAGATTCGTGTGCTTCGGGCGAAAAAATGGGAGTATCTGCAGGACGGAGGCTTGTTCTGGGATCAGATTATCGGCCTGTTCCCCCGTTATTCCTATTATCCAAGAAGTGCGGGAGATGTGCTTCGAAATGAGATGCCCTTGTGTCTTGGCCTTGGGTTGGTTCTTGGCGTGCTACTGTGTGGAGCAATGCTTATTCTAAAGCGAAAAGAGGAAACAGGGACACAGAGAAAGATGGCTTGGATTTGTTTGGGCCTTTGTATTTTGGCTTGCTTTATGACCACCGTAGATTTCCCTTGGGACAGAATTATGGAGCGTATCCCCAATTTGGCTCATGTGGTTTATTCCATCCAGTTTATTTGGAGATTTCTGGCAATTGCATCTGTGTTTGCGGTGATTTTGTGTGGATTCGGCGTATTGTTTTTGGAAAAGCGTTTCGGTTCGGCCATCGGCTATGTGGCAGCAGCCGTCATTTGTATTCTTACCTTAATCGGCAGTGTGTATTTTATGGAAGATACCATACAAAATACCCGCGTTTGGGTTTATAATGATTTGGACGAAGTGGATACCATGGCAGCGGTAAGCGGTGCGGAGTATTCCATTATGAATGCATCCTGGCCGGTTATTAACGAGGTAGACCAGCCGGAGGTAAATGGTGCGGAAATTACCGCATACGAAAAAGAAGGCTCTGTATTGTCATTTGAGGTATTGGATTCCGCAGAGGGTGGTACGGTGACACTACCGATTCTTGCCTACAAAGGATATGCAATCAAAGACAGTGATGGCCTTTTAAATCAAAGCAATGTATCACAGAGCGAGGATGCACGTGTTATGATTGTGCTTCCGGAACGCTATACCGGAACCATTACAGTCTTTTATAAAGGCATGTGGTACTGGAGAGTGGGAGAAGCGGTATCTGTTTTGACCCTTTTGGGAATCGTGGTTCTTAAGGTCCGCAGCAAAAGAAAAGAGAATGTGAAAGTATGAAAAAACAGCTGATTTCCGACTACCAACAGGCGGTTAATTACATATTGAATATGCCTCGTTTCGTAGAAGGAAACAGCCTGGAAGGAACCGGGGAAATTCTTCGTCGCATGCAGCATCCGGAGAGAAAAAGCAAGGTAATTCATGTGGCGGGAACCAACGGAAAGGGAAGCGTTTGCGCCTATCTTCGCAGTATTTTGGAAGCGGCCGGCTATCGTGTGGGTGTTTTCATTTCTCCCCATTTGGTGGATATACGGGAGCGCTTTTTGATACACGGAGAAATGGTTTCCAAGGAGGATTTTTTGCAAAGCTTTCAACGGATATGGGAGCTTTTGGGAGACTATCGGGCTACCTTTTCCGAATATCTGTTTTTTATGGCCATGGATTTGTTTGCCCGGGCAAAGTTGGATTATATTATCCTGGAGACCGGACTTGGGGGACGGCTGGACGCCACAAACAGTGTGGAGCAAAAGGCACTGACCATTATTACCAAAATTGGAATGGATCACATGGAATATTTGGGCAATACACTTGGTTCCATCGCCTATGAAAAGGCAGGAATCCTCAGAAAGAATACACCGGCGGTATTTTGGGACGGTGGGTCCTTGGAGGTAAAGGAAAGTTTTTGCCAAAGAGCCGAAGAACTTGGAATAAAGCCATGCTTTGTGTCGAAGAAGAACTATGCTTTCGGGAATTTTCAGAATAAAAGCATTGCTTTTTCATTAGACACTCGGTATTATAATTATATTAGTCTATCTTTGCATACAGCTGCATTTTATCAGATGGAGAACTGTGCTTTAGCGGTTCGGGGAATCGAGGAGATGGACAAAGGAAAGACCATTTCTGCCGATGCTGTTATCAAGGGCGTGTATACTTGCTTTTGGGAAGGCAGAATGGAAGAAGTATTACCCAATGTGTTTGTGGATGGAGCACATAATGAAGACGGAATTGAGGCGTTTACGGAAAGTGTACGTCGGGATGCGTTTTTGGGGAAGAGAACACTGCTTTTAAGTATCGTAAAGGATAAACAGTATTCGGAAATGATACGGCACATCAGGGAAAGCGGTTTGTTTGACAAGATTTGTATTACTACGTTGCATACAGGGCGAAGCCTTTCCATGCAACAATTGACAGAGGCAGTTCAAGAGATTGGGGAACAGGTGATTTCCTATCCGGATGTAAAAACTGCCATGACTGAATTGCTTAAAATACAGTCAGAGACTGAACGAATATATTGCGCAGGAAGCCTTTATTTGGTAGGGGAGATTAAGGCATTTCTGGCAAACAGGTAGTGAAAAGGAGTCTTTGGACATGATTAATTTCGAAGAAGAACTGAAGAAATTTCATCCCAGCCTGGAAATTGAGGATGCGGAAGAGGCGATATATAATCAGGATTTAACCGATATGGCGGATTTGTTGATTAAGACAATTAAAGAAGCGGGAGTCGATTTGGGCGAACAATAGGAGGTTTGACATGTTTTGTTACAACTGCGGTTGCCATCTGTCAGAGCACGATTATTGTACCGCCTGTGGAGCAGACGTTTCTCTCTATAAGAAAATCATGTGTATTTCCAACATGTTTTATAATGAGGGTCTGGAAAAAGCAGGTGTCCGCGATTTATCCGGTGCCATTGTCAGTTTGCGACAAAGTTTAAAGTTTAATAAGAATAATATCGAGGCCAGAAACCTTCTGGGACTTGTTTATTTTGAAATGGGTGAAGTGGTTGCCGCATTGAGTGAATGGGTAATCAGTAAGAATATTCGCCCGGAAAAGAATATAGCGGATGATTATATCAGCATGATTCAAAACAATGCTTCCCGTCTGGATTCCATTAATCAGACCATCAAGAAGTACAATCATGCTTATGCATACTGTGTGCAGGACAGCAAGGACCTGGCCCTGATACAGTTAAAGAAGGTATTGTCCCTAAATCCGAAATTTATCCGTGCACATTTGCTTTTGGCATTGCTGTACATGGATTCGGAGCGTTGGGAGTTAGCCAAAAAAGAAGTGAATAAGTGCCTGCGTATCGACCGTAATAATACCCAGAGCCTTCGCTATTTGCAGGAAATCGATCACATGCTGGAGAGCGATGATTCGGCAAAAAACAGCGGTAAGCGCAAAAAAGAAGATTCCATGCGCTACCAAAGCGATAATGAAATTATCATTCAGCCACTGAATGTGAAGGAGAGCAAGGGCGGCGGATTTTCCACCATCATCAATATCTTCATTGGCTTGGTCATTGGTGCGGCAGCCATGTATTTCCTTTGCTTTACTGCCGTAAAAACACAGAGTGAACAGAAGATTCATGAAGAGACGGTGAAGCTTGGAAATCAGCTGGACAGCAAGTCCTCTGAGATTCAGAGTCTGCAGAATCAGCTTAAGACGCTGGAGGCTGAAAAGACAAATCTTGAGAATCGTATTCAGGGAATCGAAGGGGAAGACGGTACCTTAAGCATGATTGATAATCTTATGAATGCAACCGTTTCCTTTATGCAGACACAGGATTATGAATTGACAGCCGAAAACCTGGAGAAGATTTCACAGAATGTGGATGTATCTTCCACTACGGAGGCCTTCCAGAATCTGTATAATTTATTACTTGAGACCATCGGACCCAAACTGGCCCAAACCTATCGGGAAGAGGGTTATACCTATTACCGAAATGAGGACTTTACCGCTGCAATCGAGCGATTGGCAAAGGCGGTACACTACGATCCTTCCAATGCGGAATGCCTGTATGATTTGGCAAATGCTTACCGCAAGAATGAGGATATCGATAATGCCGTTTATTATTTTGAACAGGTAATTGAGAAGTTCCCCAATACGGAATTTGCGAAGAATGCAAAACAGTTTAAGGATAAACTGGTAAACGAGAACAACTGATAATGTACGAAAGAGAAGAGCTTGCAGAAAATATCTGCAGGCTCTTTTTGCGCGTCGAAAAAGGGTCAAGTATCACAGCTTGAAAAAGTTGGAAATCATAGATGTTTCTAAGAAGGGAGGATGAACATGGAGGATTATGTCGTTATCGATCATTGCCTGATGGTGAAATTACCGGCGGAAATCGACCACCACAAGGCCTGCTACATTAGTGAAAAAGCGGATGACCTTTTACTGTCGGAGGAAGTGGATGCAATTTGTTTTGATTTTGAAAACACGGAGTTTATGGACTCCTCGGGAATCGGAATTATCATGGGAAGGTATCGGAAATTATCCTGCTTCGGTGGAAAGGTATATTTAATCCATGCAGGAAAACAAATCAGGAAAATGCTTGAAATGTCCGGGATTGAAAAAGTGGTAGAAATTCGATAAACAGGGAAGAAAACAGGAAGGTGAAAAAATGAAAAATGAAATGGAACTGCAATTTGATGCAATTTCAAACAATGAGAGCTTGGCAAGGTTGTCGGTGGCGGCGTTTATTGCCCATACCAATCCCACCTTGGAGGAGATGGCGGATATCAAAACAGCTGTGTCGGAGGCGGTGACGAATTCCATTATTCATGGATATGGAAATATCCAGGGGTATACCCGGCATGGGGAAGTGCGTCCGAGTATTTCGGAAATACAGGAAGGAAAAGTACGATTGTACTGTAAACTACTGGATGGAGATCTTTTGGTGGAGGTGGAAGACTGGGGAAAGGGAATCGAGAATATTGAAAAAGCCATGGAACCCTTGTATACCACGAGACCGGAATTGGAGCGCTCCGGTATGGGATTTGCTTTTATGGAGGCCTTTATGGATGATTTGTCCGTGGAAAGCACACCGGGTATCGGTACAGTGGTACATATGAAGAAAAAACTGAATTGCGGTGCATGGATTGGCAAAGAGGATTAGCTCAAAATGGAGAACACGCTTTTGCTGATTGCATATGCACAGGAAGGAGATAAAGCGGCCAAAGAGCTTTTGGTGGAGAAAAACCTTGGATTGGTACATCATATCGTAAATCGTTTTGTGGGAAGAGGATATGAACGGGAGGATTTGTTCCAAATCGGGTGCATCGGTTTGCTAAAGGCGATTGATCGCTTTGATTTGTCCTTGGGAGTACAGTTTTCGACTTATGCGGTGCCCTTGATTATGGGCGAGGTGAAGCGTTTCCTTCGGGATGACGGTGCAGTGAAGATATCCCGCACCCTGAAGGAGAACAGCCTAAGGATTGCCAGAGTAAAGGAGGACTTTGAAAAACGTCTTGTCAGGGAGCCCACCTTGGAAGAACTGGAGCAAAATACCGGACTATCCAAGGAAGAGGTTTTAATGGCCCTGGAAAGTCATGTGGAGATAACCTCCATAGACAGCGAGGATTATGTGGAGAGAACGGGGGAAAACGGGTTTGAGGAGAAGGAAAAGGAGCAGGTGCTAAATCGGCTTCTGGTCCGTCAGTTGATGGATTCTTTGACAGGAGAGGAGCAGAGACTACTCGGCCTTCGCTATTTCCATGAAAAAACCCAAACAGAAACAGCCAAAATATTGGGAATCGGTCAGGTTCAGGTCAGCCGGAAAGAAAAGAAAATTCTCCAAAAGTTGGGACACTGTTTTTTTATGGAAAAATAAGAGAAAGGCTTTTCTTTTCCGCGTTTTTCGGTTAAGATAGATGATAGAGTATTTATAAGGGGAAATGTGTTACATGAGTGAAAATACAAAAGAAACAAAGAAGAAATCCAATACCGGAGTTTATATTCTGGTGCTTATCATCGGATTGATTATAATGTCTTTGCTGATTTACTTGATTTTGGTGATCAAGAATGCGAAAAGTGGAACGGAACCGGTGCAAACCGGTGTGGTTTCGAATGACAATAAAAAGATATATACCCAAAGCCAGTTGAATGATTCCGTAAATGCCGCAGTGCAAGCAGCCTTGGCAGAAGCAGAACCCAAGGCTGCCCAGGAGGGCCGCCGTGTGATACTGGATAATTTGAAATTAGGTCTTTCTTTGGGAAATAAGGTTTTGGATACCATTCGTCCTTTTTATCCCAATGAATTGGTGCTTGTGAGCAACGGAGCATATCATTTTATCCCAATTCGTGATGATCTGAAGAAGAATTCTTTGGACAAGGAAAACCTGGTTCGGTTGGAAAGCGGAGAACTGCAGTATTTTGAGGGACAGGAAAAGATCTCGCACAAGGGCATCGATGTATCCAAATTCCAGGGAAAAATTGACTGGGAAAAGGTAGCTGCAGACGGCGTGGAATTTGCATTTGTGCGTGTGGGCTACAGAGGTTACGGTTCCACCGGTAAACTGGTGGAGGACGATACCGCAGAGACCAACATCAACGGTGCAATTGCAGCCGGTATAAAGACCGGTGTTTACTTCTATACCCAGGCGATTTCCAAGGAGGAGATGCAGGAAGAAATTGATATCCTCCTGAATCGTATTCAGGGAAAAGACATCCGGCTTCCCGTAGTAATCGATGTGGAGAAGGTTAGCCCTGCGGACGGCCGCATGAATTCCTTGAATGCGGAGGATCGTACCGAGCTGGTAAAATATTTCTGTGAAAAAATTGCGCAGGCAGGTTATAAGCCTATGATTTACCATAATATGGAGATGGGTGTATTAATGCTTAACCTGGAAGAACTGGAGCAATACGATAAATGGTTTGCATACTACAACGGAGATATTTATTATCCTTATGCCCACAAGGTTTGGCAGTATTCCCCTGAGGGCCGCGTGGATGGCATTGACGGGGACGTGGATATGAATATCAGTTTTAGTGCATTTTGGGAAGAATAATTTTTGAAGAAATCCATACACTACTCCTGAAAGAAAAGGAGTGCTGACATGGAAAACAAAATTTGCTATCTGGATTTTGAAAAGATGGTTGAAGTGAAGAATGAGGATGTGTTTTTAAAGGACCTTGGAAGCGTGTACTGCGCGGACAAGGTCCTTTTTGCAAAGTTATGTGCAATGAAGGTATATCACTTCCCGGAAGGGCGGGAGGACCGGGTAATGCTTGAGGTAATGGATTTGCTTCCGTTGATAGAAGAAACCGCTCCCGGAGTGCAGGTGGAATGCTTGGGAGAAATAAAGGTCTTGCTGGAACGAAAGACAAAGCCTGTAGAAAAAGCCTGGGTCAGCATGCTCAAAATTATTTTTATCAGTTGTATCAGTTTTTTCGGAACGGCTTTCACCATTATCGGCTTTCATGTGGATATAAATATTCGCGGTATTTTTGATACCGTGTACCTGGCGATTATGGGCAATGCGCCGGGAAAGGTGAATCCATTGGAAATCGGATATTCGGTGGGATTGGCACTGGGTATCATTCTGTTTTTTAATCATGTGGGACCGAAGCGAATTACCAAAGATCCCACCCCCATCGAGGTTTCCATGGTAACGTACAGCCGGGATTTGGAGGATACCTTACTGGATAATGCAACACAAATCAAAAAGGAGAAAAAATCATGAGCGGAATGGTTTATGCATTGCTTTTTTCTTCGTTCTGTTTCGGGGTGCTGGCGGCAGCCGGTGTGTTTACCGTATTTTCCACCGTTACGATTTTGCCCCGAATGATTTCCAAAACCAAGACTCGAAAGAGCCTTCTTCGATATGAAGATTGTGTGGTGGTGGGTACAATCTTCGGCTCCCTAATCAGCCAGTATCCCAATTGGTTACCTATTCATGAGGGGATTCGCAGACTGCATTTGGGTGTTGTATTACAGGTTTGCTTTGGGCTGTTTGCCGGAATGTTTATCGGGTGTCTTGCACTTGCCATAGCGGAAATGCTGGACAGTATCCCTATTTTTACACGCAGAGTAAGCTTTCAAAAAGGAGTTGGAGTCGCGGTATTATGCATGGCGTTTGGAAAACTGTTTGGCTCTTTGTTTTTCTTTTATGCCGGAATTAAGTAAGGAATGGAGAGGAGAAAAAGATGGAAAAAGAAAATCAGGCAACGATATTACAATATCAGAAAGATGTGAAAACAATCACACCTACCCATAATACGTTTGTGCAAATGCTGAAAGCTTTTTTGATGGGAGGGTTAATATGTACAATCGGTCAAATCTTGTTGGAAGTCGGTAAGTATTATGGACTGAATGAAGAAAATGCATCTACTTTTTGCTCTTTGACGTTAATTCTTTTGGCTGTTTTGCTTACCGGTTTCAATATTTTTCCCACCTTAGCCAAGTGGGGCGGTGCCGGAATCCTGGTGCCCATTTGTGGGTTTGCCAATTCGGTATGTGCGCCTGCCATTGAGTTTAAGAAAGAAGGTCAGGTCTTCGGAATCGGCTGCAAAATTTTTAGTATCGCAGGGCCGGTCATTCTTTACGGAATTCTGACCAGCTGGCTTTTGGGACTGATCTACTGGATTGCCTCCTGCTTTGGAATTATCCTGTTTTAGATTCAAATTAATGTTAAAGCGGACGCGGCGAAATAGATGGCGAATGTCCGCTTTACTGAGAAGAGATTAAATTCGGAATCGGCAAGAAAAACTTGCCGATTTTTTTGTGCTCGATTGAAAAAATACTTGCAAACAATCGGAATTCGTGTATAATGTTAGTTAGCTAACAAAAAGGTTAGAAAACTAACTAGATAACTAACATTTTGAAATGGCTCTCTTTGGTTGGCGAAGAGAGCCGATTGATTATGGGAGAAAGGAGAGAAACGTTACTTCATGAAGAAAAAGGAAGAACGTGAGTTGGGATTTGCCATTAAATCCGTCAATAATTTGATTCGCCGTAATTTGGATCAACGGTTTGCGGACGATTCCTTAGAGGAAGTAAGTGGTATGCAGGGTCCGGCGCTTGGGTATATTTGTTCTCATAGCAAGGAAAAAGACATTTTCCAAAAGGATATCGAAAAAGAGTTCAATGTGAGACGTTCCACGGCTACGGTTATGCTGCAGGCATTGGAACAAAAAAATCTGATTGTTCGTGTACCGGTGGACCATGACGGACGATTAAAAAAGATTGTTCCCACGGAAAAAGGTCTGGAATGTCATCGAATTGTTTGCGGAAAGATTGATGCTTTTCATAAGGAATTGGAGGCAGGAATTTCCAACGAGGAAAAGGAACAGTTCTTGGCTGTTTTGGATAAAATTAAAGAAAACCTGAAAAAGGGTATTCGATAGAAATAGGAGAAAGGAAAAATACGATGTTAAAGACATTAGGAAAACAAATTAAAGAATTCAAAAAGGATTCTTTTTTGACTCCCTGCTTTATGATCTTAGAGGTTATTATGGAAACACTGATTCCGGTGCTGATGGGCTCTATTATCGATAACGGCGTAGAAAAGGGAGACATGAGACACATCATTTTGATGGGCCTTGGCATGATTGGCATTGCCCTGGTAAGCCTTTATGCGGGTATCATGGGAGGAAAATACGGAGCGAGAGCGTCAACCGGTTTCGCGAAGAATTTGAGAGAGGCGATGTATAACAACATTCAGACCTTCTCCTTTGCCAATATTGATAAGTTCTCTACCGCAGGACTGGTAACCCGTTTGACTACAGATGTTACAAACCTGCAAAATGCATACCAGATGATTTTACGTATGTGCATTCGTGCACCGTTTAGCTTGATTATCGCCATGACAGCAAGCTTTTTGATCAGTGCGAGAATTGCATCCATTTATTTGATTGCCGTGATTATTCTTGGTGGAGCGCTTGCAATTATTGTTCGTCTCGCCATGAAGTATTTCAGCCAGTTGTTTGAAAAATATGATGCATTGAATGCCAGCACCCAGGAAAACATTTCTGCTTCCCGTGTAGTAAAGGCCTATGTTCGTGAGGATTATGAAATCAATAAGTTTAAGAATGCAAGCGGTGCGGTTTATAAGCTGGGTGTTCGTGCTGAGAAGATTGTCATCATGAATGGACCTTTAATGATGTTTACGGTTTACTGCTGTATCTTGCTCATAAGCTGGGTGGGTGCCCATATGATTGTTTCCGACACACTTACCACCGGTAATTTAACAGCACTTTTGGCTTATTGTATGAATATTTTGATGAGCCTGATGATGCTTTCCATGGTATTTGTAATGATTACCATGAGTATGGCCAGTGCAAAGCGTATTTGTGAGGTGTTGGAAGAGAAGGCAACCATCTGCAATCCGGAGAATCCGGTTATGGAAGTAAAGGATGGAAGCATCCGCTTTTCGCATGTAACCTTTCGCTATAATGAAAACAGTGAGAGCCCTGTCTTGGATGACATTAATCTGGATATCAAAGCAGGAGAAACCATTGGTATTATCGGTGGTACCGGTAGTTCCAAGACCAGCTTGGTAAACTTAATCAGCCGTCTGTACGATGCTTCCCAGGGCAGTGTCCTGGTTGGCGGCAGAGATGTAAAAGAATATGATTTGGAAACACTTCGTAATCAGGTATCCGTGGTTCTTCAGAAGAATGTATTGTTCTCCGGAACCGTTTTGGAGAATCTCCGCTGGGGTGATGAAAATGCCACAGAGGAGGAATGTAAGAGAGCTTGTGAGCTTGCCTGCGCAGATGAATTTATACAGAAGATGCCGGAAGGTTACAATACTTATATTGAGCAGGGTGGTGCCAATGTTTCCGGTGGTCAGAAGCAAAGATTATGTATTGCAAGAGCTCTGTTAAAGAAGCCTTGTGTATTGATTTTGGATGACTCTACCAGTGCAGTGGATACGGCTACCGACGCCAAAATCCGACATGCATTTGCAAAGGAAATTCCCAATACCACCAAATTGATTATTGCACAGAGAATCTCCAGTATTCAGGGTGCGGATCGTATCATTGTCATGAATGAAGGAAAGATTGATGGTATCGGTACGCACGAGGAACTGTTGGCAGGAAATGCAATTTATCGTGAAGTTTATGAAGCTCAGACAGACGGAGCACGTGACTTTGATGAAGGAAAGGAGGCAAACTAATGGCAGCACAGGATAGACCGGTAAAAGGACCGATGGGTGGAAGACCTCCCAGAGGAGTGCGTGGACCCAAGGTAGAGAATCCGAAGAAAGAGTTTCTGCGTATTATTCGTTACGTGGCAAAATATTATGCGGTGCAAATGGTGCTTGTGGCAATTTGTATCGTAGTAAGTGTTCTGGCAAATGTACAGGGAACCATGTTTATTCAAACATTGATTGACCAGTATATTAAGCCTATGATTGGCTCCTCAAATCCGGATTTTAGTGGTTTGCTTCATGCAATGGCAAGAGTGGCAGTCTTTTATGCAATCGGTATTGCCTGCTCTTATATTCAGAGCTTTACCTTATTGTTTGTAACCCAGGGAACCATGAGAAGACTTCGTGATGATATGTATTCTCACATGGAGAAGCTTCCCATTAAGTATTTTGATACCCATATTCACGGAGATATCATGTCTCTTTACACCAACGATATTGATACCCTGCGTCAGATGATCAGTCAGAGTATTCCTCAGATGTTAAACTCTGCAATCACCATCGTCAGCGTCTTGGTAAGTATGATTATCCTGAATATTCCGCTGACCGTATTAACCCTTGCTATGGTAGGCGTTATGATGATTTGCTCCGGTAAGATTGCTGCGAATTCCGGTAAATACTTTAAGGAACAGCAGGCGAATATCGGTAAGGTAAACGGTTATATCGAGGAAATGATGACCGGACAGAAGGTTGTTAAGGTGTTCTGTCATGAAGATAAGAGTATTGAAGAATTCAATAAATTAAACCAGGAACTGTTTGACAGTGCCTACAAGGCGAACAAATTTGCCAATATTATGATGCCTGTAAATGCACAGCTGGGTAATTTGTCTTATGTACTTTGTGCGTGTGTGGGCGGCGCTTTGGCCCTTGGCAATGTGGGCGGATTTACGGTAGGTGGATTGGCCAGCTTCCTGACCTTCAACAAGAGCTTCAACATGCCCATCAATCAGGTAAGCATGCAGTTAAACAGTATTGTTATGGCGCTTGCCGGAGGTAAGCGTGTATTCGATCTTTTGGATGAAAAGGCTGAGGTGGATGAAGGCTATGTAACCTTGGTTCGTGCCAAGAGAGAAGGCGATAAGATTGTAGAGTGCCAGGAGCGTACCGGTATGTGGGCATGGAAGCATGAGCATCAGGCAGACGGTACGGTGGATTACGTAGAGTTAAAGGGAGAGGTTGTATTTGACGACGTAGACTTTGGCTATACGGATGAAAAGATGGTTCTTCACAATGTGGATTTGTATGCACATCCCGGTGAGAAGATTGCTTTCGTCGGTTCTACTGGTGCCGGAAAGACCACCATTACAAACCTGATCAATCGTTTCTATGATATCCAGGATGGAAAGATTCGATATGACGGAATTAATATCAACAAAATCAAAAAAGCGGATTTACGTCATTCCCTTGGCATTGTATTACAGGACACCCATTTGTTTACCGCTACCGTAATGGAGAATATTCGTTTCGGTAAGCTGGATGCTACCGATGAAGAAGTTATTGCGGCAGCAAAGCTTGCAAATGCGGATGGCTTTATTCGACAGCTTCCCGATGGCTATCAGACTGTATTAAGCGGAGACGGCGCAAATTTAAGCCAGGGACAAAGACAGCTTCTTTCCATTGCCCGCGCGGCTATTGCAGATCCTCCGGTATTGATTTTGGATGAGGCAACCAGTTCGATTGATACCCGCACCGAAAAGATTGTACAGGACGGTATGGATAAGCTGATGAAGGGTCGTACCACTTTTGTAATCGCCCATCGTCTCTCCACTGTCAAGAACAGCGATTGTATTATGGTTCTGGAGCAGGGACGTATTATCGAAAGAGGTACCCACGAGCATTTGCTGGAAGAGAAAGGTAAGTATTACCAGTTGTATACCGGTAACAGTATCGCTCAATAAACAGAGGACATACATTTTCCCTCAAGGGCATATATTTGCTATGCAGATATGCCTTTGGGGGATTTTTTTATGTTTGAACAATACAGTATCGACAAGACCTTGGAAGTTTTGCATACGGACGCAATTTTGGGGTTGACCTCAGAAGAGGCAAAAAAGCGTCTGCGTCAAAACGGAGAGAATTCATTGCCGGAGGGAAAACCGGAGAACTTTCTGCAACTGTTTCGAAACCAGCTGCAGGATCCCCTGGTGGCAGTTTTGCTGGTTGCCTTCGGAGTATCCTGTTTACTAAAGGAATATGCGGATGCAGGGATTATGCTGGCAGTGGTTTTGATGAATGCGCTGATTGGTACAATCCAGGAGGGAAGGGCAAGAAAAGCCCTGGATTCCTTAAAGCATCTAAACAGTCCTAAGGCGCTGGTAATTCGGGACGGCCAAAAGCGGGAGATAGAAGCAGGAAAGCTGGTTACAGGGGATTTGGTATGCCTGGAAAACGGCTGTATGATTCCGGCGGATTTGCGCCTGGTTGAGAGCAATGGTTTAAAGACAGACGAATCTGTATTGACCGGGGAATCCGTCCCGGTAGAAAAAGATGCGTTGTTTTGTATGGAGTCGGGCAAAAGAAGCAGTCTGGGAGACCGACATAATATGGCCTATATGTCTACCATGGTGACCTACGGCAGAGGGAAAGGAATTGTAATCGGTTGTGGAAAACAGACCCAAATGGGCAAAATCGCGGGAACGCTTTTGGGTCAAAAGGAGGAACCCACTCCCCTGCAAAAAAGATTGGGAGAACTGGGATGGATACTAAGTCTGTTGTCTCTGGTTTTGTGTGCAATCTTATTTGTAATTTCGGTTTGGCAAAAAAAGAATCTGATGGAAATGCTGCTATTGGCCATTTCCCTTGCTGTAGCGGCCGTTCCGGAGGGTTTGCCGGCCGTTGTGACCATTTGTCTGGCTATGTCCGTAAATCGCATGGTAAGGGCCAATACGATTATCAGAAGGCTTCCCTGTGTGGAAACGCTGGCAAGTGTGGATGTGGTGTGCACGGATAAGACCGGAACCTTGACACAAAACCAAATGAAGGTGACAGAGGCTTTTTGGGAGGGACAGGAGTCAGCACTGCTTCCAATGGGGCTGGCACTTTGCAATGATGCCTGCCTGGGTGAACGGCCCATAGGAGACCCTATGGAAGTGGCTTTGCTGGAATTTGCATCCGGTAAGAGACAGGATAAAAGCTTTCTGGAGGAGCGTTATCCAAGGCGGGGAGAGATTCCGTTTGATTCCAAGCGAAAGTGTATGACGACATATCACCGTTATGATCACGGGGAATATATAGCCTTTACCAAAGGGGCACCGGAAATCCTGTTAAAAAAGTGTGCATATTATCAAAAAGGTCAAAGCTACTGCTGCATGACGAAAGAGGAGCGGGAACGTATTCGGGAGTTCGTGAAGATGATGTCTCTGCGTGCTCTTCGAACGTTAGCGGTTGCCTATCGAGTGGAAGAAGAGGAGCAGAATCTGCAGGAAGAAAAATTGATTTTTTTAGGAGTGGTAGGGCTGCAGGATCCTCCAAGACCCCAGGTGAAAGAAGCAGTTGAATCTTTTTTGCAGGCGGGGGTCCGAACGGTTATGATTACCGGGGACCACAAGGATACGGCAGTGGCAATTGCAAAAGAAATCGGACTGGTTGGTGAAACCGGAGCCTGCATTTCCGGGGAGGAACTGGAGGAATTATCCTCGAAAGAATTGCAAAACAAACTGGAAAACCTGCGAGTGTTTGCGCGAGTCAGCCCCGAACAAAAATATCAGATTGTGAAAGCTTATCAGGAGGCGGGACATATTGTGGCCATGACGGGGGACGGAGTGAATGACGCACCGTCTTTGAAGGCTGCCGACATCGGAATCGCCATGGGGAAGAATGGAACGGATGTTGCCAGAGAATCTTCCGATATGATATTGACAGATGACAGTTTTGACTCCATTCGAAAAGCCATGGAGGAAGGAAGAGGCGTATATGAAAACATTCGAAAAACAATTTTATTTCTGTTATCGTCTAACCTTGGGGAATTACTGACTATGTTTTTGGCCGCGGTATTACAACTGGTAAATCCGTTGAAATCCGCCCATATTCTATGGATTAATCTGATTACCGATTCACTTCCGGCGCTGGCCTTGGGGGTGGATCCCTGCAATGGACAGCAATTAATGAAGGCCTCTCCCAAAAACCCGAAGGAAAGCATTTTTGCAAGAGGCGGATTATTAACCATCTGTTTTTATGGTGGACTGATTGCTTTCACGGCCTTGTTGACTTTTTTGCTGCCGGTAATATTTGCTTTGGCACAGACGGGTGAGGGTGTGTCCTTTCAGGCAGTTCAGGAAACTCTTTGCAGGGAAAGTATCTTGCGAAGAAGTCAGACCTACAGTTTTACCGTACTATCTTTCTCACAGCTTTTTCATGCGCTGGGGATGCGGGATGTGAGCCGAAGCGTTTTTCGAAAGGGCTTTTGGAAAAACAAAGTTATGATACTGGCTTTGGTACTGGGGGGATTTTTGCAGTGGGCGGTAACCGGCATTCCGTTTCTTCGAAATGCGTTTCAAACTGTCGCCTTATCCGGAAGGGAATGGACAGAGCTTTTGATTCTGGCTTCTTTTCCTTTGCTTGCACACGAGATTTTTGTCTTTTCCGAGGAAAAACTATTTGCGAATACCGAAAAAAATGGTATGATATAAAATAGTATAATTGGAGATAAAAGAGAGGTACTTTTTTATGGAAAAAATTATTTTGACCGGAGACAGACCTACCGGAAGATTGCATATCGGACATTACGTAGGTTCTTTGAGAAGAAGAGTGGAGCTTCAGAATTCCGGTGAATTTGACAAGACCTATATTATGATTGCGGACGCACAGGCGCTTACCGATAATATTGAGAATCCCGAAAAGGTTCGCCAGAATATTATTGAGGTTGCATTGGACTATATGTCCTGTGGATTGGATCCTGCCAAGTCTACATTGTTTATTCAGTCTCAGATTTCAGAGCTTTGTGAGTTGACTTTTTATTACATGGATTTGGTAACGGTAGCAAGACTGCAGAGAAACCCTACGGTAAAGTCTGAGATTCAGATGCGTAACTTTGAAGCCAGCATTCCGGTAGGATTTTTCACCTACCCTATCAGCCAGGCGGCAGATATTACCGCATTTAAGGCAACCACTGTTCCGGTAGGTGGCGACCAGCTTCCTATGATTGAGCAGACCAGAGAAATTGTACATCGTTTTAACAGTGTATATGCTCCTGTATTGGTAGAGCCGAAGGCACTTCTTCCTGAGAATGAAGCGTGCCAGAGATTGCCCGGCATTGATGGATTGGCCAAAATGAGTAAATCTTTGGGTAACTGCATTTATCTTGCGGATTCAGCAGATGACATACAGGAAAAGATTATGAAGAAGATGTATACGGATCCTCAGCATTTGTATGTCAGTGATCCCGGTCACCTGGAGGGCAACGTGGTATTTACCTATTTGGATGCCTTCTGTAAGGACGAGCATTTCGAGAGATATCTTCCCGAATATGCAAATTTACAGGAATTAAAGGATCATTACACCAGAGGTGGCTTGGGCGATGTAAAGGTAAAGAAACTCCTGAATAATATCATGCAGGAAACCTTCGAACCCATCCGTCAGCGCAGAAAAGAATTGGAAAAGGATATTCCTTATGTTTACGAGGTATTAAGAAAGGGTTCTGATGTGGCAAGAGAAACTGCGGCACAGACACTTTCTGAGGTAAAAAATGCAATGCGTATCAATTACTTTGATGATAAGGAACTGATTCGTATGCAGAGCGAAAAATATATAGGGGAATAAACACTATGAGTTTGAATAAGTGGGAAGCAGAAAGCGATAGCTCAGATGAAAAGATATCGCCTCTCGCAACATTGATTGCGTTTTGTGGCATATTGATTGGGGTATTTATTATTTGCACAATTGTTTGGTCTGTCAGTCACACCAAAAAGACAAGCGAAACAGTTGGAAACACGGTTGCGTCAAATGTGATTCCAAGCAGCACCTCTATTGTAGATATTCTGGCAGAAGAACCTACAAAGTCCGAAGAACCCACAGACAGTTGGACAACCGATGATCCGATTTCCGGAGACGATACCATGGAGTTTGTGGCAATTGAGGAGGAAGTAACTGCAAGAGATGTTACCAATCTTCGTAACGTGCCCAATACCAGCAGTGAAAAGACCGTGGTTGCCCAGTTACATAACGGAGAGGTGGCGAAGCGTGTCGGCTACAATGCGGAGATGGGTTGGTCCAAATTGGAATACAATGGAGAGACTGTATATGCGGCAACGAAGTTTTTGACACCGGATTTGGGATATCGTCCCATTGTGCTGGAAGAGGATGCCAACCGAGTTACCACCATTGAAGGTAAGGTCATCATTTTCCAGGATTGCAATGACTATGTAACCCCCAAGGAGTATGTAAATCTTCGAATTGAGCCCAGTACGGCACAGGGTAATAATACGGTAAAGACACAGCTGAAAAAGGGCGAGAAGGTCCATAGAACAGGCTACAGCCCTGATTCCGGTTGGTCCAGAATTGATCTTGACGGCGAAGTGCTTTTCGTGGTATCCAGCTATTTGGAAAAGGCAGAGTAGTAGAATTGTGATTTTCAGATTTACCTAGATGGTTTTTCAGAATATTATAGGCAATAAGAAAAGGCGGAAACAATTGTTTCCGCCTTTGTTTGTTGAGTTTTTTGATTATGCAAGAGATAACAATCTTCTCTTGTAATCGTTGAAGTCTGCATCGGAAATGATTCCGGCTTCCTTTAACTTCATAAGGTTCTGAGCCTTCTTCTGAAGTTCGCTGATGTCACCGTTGGTACGAAGAATATCATCGATAATCTTCTTCTCATAGGACTTGTATTCATCATTGGAGATGAAGTTGATTTCTGCAAAGGATCTAAACTGCTGCATTCTTGCAATTACATCTTCATCGGATTCTACTACAGTAAGAATTTCTTTCTTCTTAGCCATGAATTCTGCATCAGATAACCATCCGCAACGGTTCAAGGTTACTAAGCAGGTAATCTGATTTTTTAACTTGGTGTCGGAAGAGAAGTCCAAAGCGGTAAGCTCTGCCACAAGTTCCTTCTTCTTTGCTTCGAATTCTTCGGGAGTGAAGAGGAAGGTACTGCTCAAAGTAGAAAGTCTGGTAAGCTTGTGCTCCAAAACAGGAGTGGAATCGCTCATCTTAATCTTGGTATCATCGGTAACCTGTTTGATAAACTGTTCGAACTGAGCCTCTGAGATAATCTCGCAATCCTTGAGGATTGGCCACTTCTCAATTTTCTCCACTACAGTGGATTCAGAATCTTCTGAATTGTACTGTACGGAAATGATTGTATCGGAACAAATCTGCTCATATTCATCATCACTTATAACACCAAAGAGATTTAAGATTAATAACTTCTTCAGGTTGGTGCGAAGTACTTCATTGGAAACATTGTCAAGGCTTGCACTCTCTTCGATGGTAGCTTCCTTGAAAGCGGTAAATTCTGCTTCGGAAAGGAAACCGATTTCGCTGTACTGAATATTTACCTTAACCTTGTTGAAGAATGCATCCAAATTATTCAGAACACTGATATATTCAGCCTTGGTAGCACGATACTCTTTCTCGGTAAGCATACCGGTCTGGTAAATTGCCTCCAATTTTTCCAGCTTCTTCTTGAACTCTTCCTTGGAAATGGTAGATACCGGATCGGAGGAAGGTGCGGGAGCGGGAGTAGATACCGGTGAAGTAGTAATGGGAGCTACGGGAGAAACAGGAGCAACCGTCTCAACAGGAGCGGGAGCTACAGGTGTAACTGTTTCTACGGGAGCAGATACTTCAGCCGCTTCTTCATGCGCAGGTTCAACATACTCGGGCTCAGAAGGCTTAATTTCTACAGAAGCTGTCGGAGCGGTAGCTGCAACAGGAGTAGGAGCGGGAGTGGAAGGACCGGTCTTCGCATTGGGATCGTTGGCACTGATAATCTTATTCAAAAGAAGAAGTACTCTGTCAATTTCACGAATGTTTGGAAGTCTGATCTGAGCTTTCTCAGAGCCGTACAAAGTATTGGTACGAACATAAATAATCAGAGCCTCTAAACCTTCATACATGGTACGCTCAACTTTTTTAACGGATTTGAACTCGTAGTTGATATCGCCGGTGTAGGTATTTCTTTTGCTCTCAAGGAAAATAATACCTTTACCGGTAATCATGGAATCAGAAATATCCAGGTAAAGACTTTTTTCATTTCCTTCGAATCGCTTCAAGAAGGCCTTGTTTAAATCGCATTGAAAATGCTCGTTTGCCATAATAAATCGCCTCGTTTCTACTAAAATATTATGCAAGACATTTGTCTTAATTACTAAATCAAAAAAGCACTAAACAGAAGCTTTATCCGTATGGAGAAGCTTCTGAATGAAAAAACGGTATACTTTTTGCACGTAACACTAGTATAAATAAAAAGTTTAGAGATGTCAAGAGAGTGAGTCGCTTCAATTGAGTACAAAATTCACAAAAAATGCACAATTTTTTTGTGAAACCGTTTCTGTTTTGCACAGTACATATTTTAAGCACAATTCGGGGAAAATAGAACATCATATTCAGAAAGGAAATGACAGGATGAATGACAGGACGAATGGTTCCAGTGTTATTTTGGGAGAACCGGTTCACATTGTGGAAAGCGCCAGCGTGGTAGGAACCAAAGAAGGAAGGGGACCCTTGGGAACGTATTTTGACTTGGTGGGAGAGGATGATTTGTTTGGCGCCAAAAACTGGGAGGAGGCGGAAAGCGAAATGCAGAAAAATGCCGCCTGCCTGGCCATGAAAAAGGCGAAACTTCGGCCGGAGGATATTACTTTTTTGTTTGCCGGGGATTTATTGGGACAATCCATCGCCAGCAGTTTTGGATTAAGTGGGTATCAAATTCCCATGTTTGGGGTTTACGGAGCCTGCTCCACTTGTGGTGAATCCTTGGCACTGGGTACCTTGATGGTTTCAGGTGGTTTCGCCAAGAGGGCACTTTGTGTTACCTCCAGTCATTTCGCCAGTGCAGAGAAGGAATTTCGATTTCCCTTGGAATACGGAAGTCAAAGACCCCTTTCCGCTTCCTGGACGGTAACCGGAAGCGGTGCATTTATATTGTCAAAAGAGACAGCAGGGGTGGCGCGGATTGCAGGGGTGACCGTTGGAAGAATTGTGGATTTCGGAATCAAGGACTCCATGAACATGGGAGCCTGCATGGCACCGGCAGCCGCGACAACGATTGGGAACCATTTTCGGGAATGGAATCGAACCCCAAAGGATTACGATTGTATCATTACGGGAGATTTGGGAAAGACCGGCAGAGATTTACTCCTGCATTTATTGCGAAAGGAGGGATATGATCTGTCGGATTGTCATATGGACTGCGGAATCGAAATGTATGATTTGGAGAAACAGGATGTGCATGCGGGTGGAAGCGGCTGCGGTTGCTGCGCCTCAATTCTTTCCGCATATATATTACGGAAGCTGTCGGTGTGGAGAGAGTGGAATCGTGTTCTGTTTGTACCCACCGGAGCTCTTTTGTCCAAGGTGAGTTTTCAGGAGGGAAGGACAATTCCCGGAATTGCCCATGCAATCGTATTGGAGAGAAATTGTTAAAAGGATACCTGCAGAAAGTATGGAAGCGCCTCTTGCATTACGAGGTATTTGCTGATAGAATCGTTCTGAAAGAGGTGTGTCTATGCGAAGATTAGAGTTTAAGATGGAACGACCGGGTTTGTTGGAAATCGGTCAGAATATTACGGTAACAGAAGGCGTTTTGCCCAGTAACTATTATTACACCATTGATCCTTCGCTGGCGATGTCTGCCAATATCCCTTTCCGCGACAGACTGAAAAGCAAGGCCGGCGTGGTGGTGGATATTCAGGAGAATCCCAGAGGATTCTATGTGACGGCAGAATTTGACGAGTAAAAACAAAAGAAAAAAAGATGAGAGGTATATGAAATGAAAAAAATCGCAACATCCAATGCACCGGCTGCAATCGGCCCTTATTCTCAGGGTATTATCACCGGAAACTTATTGTTCTCTTCAGGACAGATTGCCCTTGATCCCAAAACCGGAGAGATCGTGGGAACCGATATTGTATCCCAGACAGAGCAGGTAATGAAGAATCTTGGTGCTATTTTGAACGAGGCAGGAACTTCTTATGAGAAGGTAGTAAAAACCACCTGCTTTTTGGCAGATATGGGTGATTTTGCCACATTTAATGAGATTTACGGCAAATATTTTACCGAGAAGCCGGCAAGAAGCTGCGTAGCGGTAAAAACACTTCCCAAGAATGTACTTTGTGAAGTTGAAGTGATTGCAGAGGTGTAAAATTTCATGAGTAATGTTACGTTAATTGGTATGCCCGGTGTTGGCAAGAGCACGATTGGCGTTGTATTGGCCAAGAAGCTGGGTTATGCTTTTGTGGATTCGGATTTGGTGATTCAGGACAAATATGGCAAATTGCTCCATGAAATTATTGAGGAAAAAGGAATTGAAGGCTTCTGGAACGTAGAAAATGCCGTGAATGCATCGTTAAATGTTGACAGAAGTATTATTGCCACCGGAGGAAGTGCTATTTACGGCGAATCCGCCATGCTTCATTTAAAGGAGCTTGGTAAGGTGGTATACTTAAAGCTTTCCTGCGACGAAATTGCGGACAGATTAGGGGATTTGTGCGAACGGGGAGTGACGCTGAAACCCGGTCAGACCCTGCAGGATTTGTACGAAGAGAGAATTCCTCTTTATGAAAAGTATGCAGATGTAACCGTGGACTGCAGTGGAAAACAGCTTCGGGAAATCGCTACGGAAATCGCAGAAATGGTACAGAGGTAAAGCGATATGAACAAAGCAGCATTGAAAAGCAGTATGCTTTTGCTTTTGGCAGCGCTTATCTGGGGTATGGCTTTTGTATCCCAGACCAAGGGCATGGATTCCATGGGCCCTGTCTCTTTTAACGGAATTCGTTCGATTATCGGTTTTTTTGCTTTACTTGTATATATGGCGGCAACCGGCAGAATCGGCAAAATACGTCGTAAAGAAATCGATATGAAAATCACATTGCTGGCAGGCTTTTGCTGTGGAATTGCATTAACCTTTGCCACCACCCTGCAACAGATGGGACTGCAGTATACCACGGTAGGAAAAGCAGGGTTCATTACTACTTTATATATTATTTTCGTACCCATCGGTGGAATCTTCTTCCGCAAAAAAGTTCCCTGGATTGTATGGCTGAGCGCCGCACTGGCAGCAGTAGGAATGTATCTTTTGTGCATGCAGGAAAAGCTGGCTTTGGGCTTGGGAGACACTTATGTTTTTTTGTGTGCTCTGGTATTCAGTGCGCATATTATGCTGGTGGATCATTTTTCGCCCAAGACGGACGGGGTGGTGATTTCCTGCTTCCAGTTTGGTACTTGCGGTATTATTTGTACCATAGCTTCCCTGTTTTTGGAGCAGACCACCATGGCGGACGTTTCCATGGCAATCGGACCGCTTTTGTACGCAGGTGTTATGAGCAGTGGTGTGGCATATACTTTGCAGATTGTGGGACAAAGGGATTTAAATCCAACAATTGCGGCATTGATTATGAGCCTGGAATCTGTAATTGCAACGATTTCCGGCTACATTGCTTATAAGATAGGCTTCCTGCATACGGATCAAACCTTGACGGTTCGTCAAATTGCGGGTTGCGTAATTGTATTTGCGGCAATTATACTGGTGCAGCTTCCAACGGAGTGGTTTGAAAAAAAGAAAAAATAACAGATTGGTATATTATTTAAGGGATAAGCCCAAACTACCTACTAGAAAGGAGTTTGGGCTTATGATTTTTTTGAGGGCATTTTTGGTTGGAGGAGTTTTGTGCGCATTGGTTCAGCTTTTGATGGAAAAGACGAAGCTTCTGCCGGGGCGAATCATGGTGCTTTTGGTAGTTTTGGGAGCCATACTGAGTGCTGCCGGAATTTATGGACCTTTTGTAACCTTTGCGGGAGCGGGAGCCAGTGTTCCACTGTTGGGCTTTGGACATGTGTTAATGAAGGGAGTATTGGAGGCGGTTCGGGAGGAAGGATTCCTGGGATTGTTTCGAGGTGGTTTTGCTGCGGGGGCAGCGGGAACAGCGGGAGCTTTGATTTTCGGATATCTGGCCAGCCTGGTTTTTGACTCGAAAATGAAAAAATAAAGGCACTTCCCCGAGAGAAGTGCCCATAGAACAACTTATAATATTTCGTAGGGAACTCCCTTTTTGGCAAGATAGTTGGAGAGATTTCGATCCCAAATAACATCCGCTGTCTTGTCCATTACAAAGGTCTCGTAGGAAGTGCCGGTAGTCAGGACAGATTTTGTTCCGTCGTATTTGATGGTCAGTACCATTGACTTCAAATGAGTATTCTCCGGAGAAAGGTGTTCCTTTTCCAATAAACGTTTCATATGCTCCGGCTTTAACTGAAACACAAATTTGAAAGATAATGGAGTGTACTTTCCCTTCATCAAATCAAAACAAAGATTCTTAAGCTCACTCCAGGGGCGAAAGGTATAAGGAAGCTGATCGGGTGTTCGTTCCGCCAAGGGAAAAAACTCCGGATTCATATGGCCGTCAATGGTATAGGAGTTGGCAGTGGAAATGGTGGCTTCTTCCAGCAAAAAGATGTCGAAGGCATCGCCGGTAAGAAGCTGACTCATAAAAGTTTTCATGGATTTGATCTGAAGGGCCAGCATAAATACTCCTTTATTTTACAGTAGAATGATTCGCAGATTGCTGTTCCAAAAAGGCTTGCACATAAGGTCGCATGCTTCTGGAAAGAACAAACCTTTTCCCATCGGTCATTTTGACATGGAAGTGGGAGAGGCTTTCGATATACCGTCCGTTTATCACGGCATTGGAAAGGGGGAGAAACATTTTATGACTTTCCCATTGCGAGTATAAATTCCAAATGGTGTTGCGGGTGAAAAGCGTTCGTCCGTCAATTAGGGTGACGAGGATGGCATTGTGTTTTTTGGAAGCATACAGAATATCCGGTTCTGTGACATAATAGGTCTCTTTTTCTTCGCGGATCTCGATGGTGTTTGGTGTTTGGGCTTTTGCCTCCTTGGCATGGTCCAGACTTTCCGTTAATTCGGCTACCTTAATGGGCTTATCCAAAAAGGTAATGTGTTCCGGATAATTCTGCGTACGATAGTCAATGCCCGAACAGCACAATACGATGGGGGCAACCACCCCTTTTTCAAGCAATGCATCCACGATTCGTTTGGTTTCACTGACAGCGGTTTTGCACATATCGATATAAAAGACATCATACTGCATAGGGTTATGCAAAAGTGCCTCGGCATTTCCGTAGGAATCGGTATACATGGTGTCACCGCCTTTGATACGGCGATCCGCCTCACGGTTTAGGAGACGTTCCATTTGCTTTCGATCCGCTATATTGTCATCGCAAATTGCTACATGCATAGAAGATACCTCCCGCAATGAGAAGTTGAAGAATCAGAATGGCCGGCATACCGAACTTGAAAGAATTATGCTTGGTTTTGTGACGAAAAAGCTGCATGCCGAGAATGGATCCGATGCTTCCGCCCAGAATGGCAACTCCGAACAAGGTGGCCTCCGGAATGCGCCATTTGTGGTGAATGGCTTTTTGCTTATCTACCTTCATAAGGATAAGGCCTGCCAGATTTATAAGAAGCAAATAGGTTATGATTATTGTTTTTAACATGAAAAACCTCCCATAATTACTGGATAAATTATATCATTTTTGAACCATGGATTCAATACAAAGGGAAAAAGAAGAAAAGCTTTGGGAATTATTTCGAAAAGCATGAATATGAAGTATGAATATGCATAAAAATCGTGTATAAATGTATAAAATATTGAATATTCATTTATAAATGTATAAAAATACATAAAAAGAATAAATAATGAATAAAAAAGTAGTAGACATTTTGGAAAAAAGTGATATGATTACAAAAGGACAATCTTTTCTTATATTAAAGAAGTTATCATAAAGGAGAAGGACAAATGATTAAAGTTGGTATTATTGGTGCAACCGGATACGCAGGCGGAGAGTTGGTAAGACTTCTGATGAACCATAAGGATGCGAAGATTTGCTGGTATGGTTCCAAGAGCTATATTGATAAAAAGTATTATGATGTATATCAGAATATGTTCCGGATTGTGGAGGATATTTGTAAGGACGATAATTTGGCAGAACTTGCAGAGCAGGTTGATGTTATTTTTACGGCAACCCCTCAGGGATTTTTGGCAGGACTTTTGACCGAGGATATTCTCTCAAAGGTTAAGATTGTAGACCTTTCCGCAGATTATCGTATTAAAGATGTGGCAGTGTATGAAAAGTGGTACGGCATTGAGCATAAGTCTCCACAGTTTATCGAAGAGGCGGTTTACGGTCTCTGCGAAATCAACAGAGGAAAGATTACCGACAAGACCCGTTTGGTAGCAAATCCCGGATGTTACACCACTTG